>SKNT01000214.1 GCA_007120385.1 Balneolales bacterium | reverse complement strand
GTCCAGGGTCTCCCGGTTTTTAAGGTAGGCCTCGATCTGGCCCAGGGGCTGCCGCAGATGTCCGGAGTGGATCAGGTCCTCGCGGCTCAGGTCTGTTGATAAAGGCACTGCGGGGAAGTCGGGGTCGAAACCGGGTTGTTGCTCCTCACCGGTAGTGAAAAGCCGGAGTGCGGAGTCGGAGAGACGAAGCTTGGCCATTAGCATGGGCTCCCCGGGTGGCGGCTCATCCAGCCGAAGCACCTGTTCCCGGAAAAAGATGTGGTTTCGGTTGAATGCTTCCAGCATAATGAGACGCTTTTCAAGATCATCGCCGGCATACAGGAAAAGAGCGGTTTCTCCGGTCGGGATGAATCCCGAGTGTTCCCGTACAGCGGTGCGGATGGGCGAGGGATCGGTTCCATCCGGCAACTTACCGGCATGCATGGATGTCTTGTCGGCTTTCCCGCGCATCCATCCGGCAAAAACATCGAGCAGGCCCGGACGGATATGGGGTGTAACCGCAAGTATGAGCAGGAAACGTTCCGGGTCGGAAAGGCCGTGTTTCGTGACAAAACGTCCGTAGCCGGATTTACTCCGCTTAAGTGAGGGCGGCTTAAATTTGGCGGCATCATGGTGGCGGGTTTTCAGACCTTCCTCGAGCCGGATGCGCATGTCGATGATCCGGGCCAGCCAGTTCATCTCGGCATCCAGGTCGGCGGCACTCATTCTGATACTTATGGCATCCATAATTAGTCCCCGAAGTTGGTGAAGATGGCAGGAAACGATGTCCGCAGGCAGCGGGTGGTGATCCGGTTCAGCCTTTATTGAGTTTGTGCGTGATCCTGAGAACGATGAATTCCGATGGACGCATAGCGGCTATGCCCATATCGATGATCAGGCGTCCCTGGTCCACATCCTGTGTGGACATGCTTTCACCGAGTCCCACTTTAACGAAGAAGGCATCGGACTGGGCGTTGCCGGCCAGGGCGCCGGCATGCCAGAGTTCGGCCAGGAACTGCTCGATCATAATTCGTATGCGCAGCCATACCCTGTTGTTATTGGGCTCGTTGATTACAAAACTCGTGGCATTCCGTACGGACTCTTCGATGTACATAGCCAGACGCCGCACCGAAATGTAGCGCCATTCGTTGTCATTGCCGGCAAGGGTGCGTGCGCCCCATACCAGGATTCCACGCCCGTGAAAAGAGCGGATGGCATTGATGGATTTTCCCTCAACCGCATCCACGTTCAGATGTGCCTGCATGACACCGGTAATGGGTGCAACGGGTTCCAGAATGGCTGATATCAGGACGTTGGCTGGCGCTTTCCATACCCCCCGGTTCCTGTCCACTTTGACATAGATGCCCGCCATGGCGCCGGAAGGAGGGAGCACGACGTATTCCCTTCTGGTTGTAGCCAGCAGCGAGCGGAATATCTGAGGATGCTTTTCTTCCAGTTCCGCAATATCGCGGACATC
This sequence comes from Balneolales bacterium, assembly GCA_007120385.1. Lineage (GTDB taxonomy): Bacteria > Bacteroidota > Rhodothermia > Balneolales > Natronogracilivirgulaceae > SKNL01. Next base: position 15,513 of record SKNT01000214.1, on the reverse strand, counting down.
CGAGTAATCAACGGCGTGAGCGGGTACCTGGCCCTTCACTTCGTGGCGGATATCTTTTGATTTTTTATCGACCTCATAGGAGAATGTGGAGCGGAGGAAAGGGTAGTAGGCGGCGCCGTATTCGAGATGGGAGTTGCCGATGGCCTGGCGGAACTGGCTGAGGTTGGTCTTCTTGTCGTATTTATCGATGATCGTGAACCGGTAGCGGCAACGTTTGCACTGTGCCAGTGCCTCTTTGACCACCGCGCCGTATTCCAGGGCCGTTTCCAGTGAAATGGCATCCGGGAAAAGCAGCAGTGTGGGTTCCTTGATACCTTCAAGTGTACGGATGCCGCCCAGCAGCCCGGTGCCACGCTCAGTGCTTCCGGTTTCTATGGCATCCTGATAATTTCCAACCGAAACGATATAGCACGGTCCGCCGCCGTTGCTGAAATAGAGCTGCAGACTGTAAAACAGCTTGTAGGGCGATGGGGAGTCGGGGCTCATTTTTGAGCTGAACTGCCTGTTGGACAGCTCTCCCCGGCTGTTGTAAGTGTCGGTGATGGTGAACGAAAAACGCTCGGGTTTGGGTCCGCCGTACATCTCCCGGAATTCACGAAAAGAAGTAATACGCACCGGTTGCATGTGCAACGATGCACCTTCCCCTACTCTTTCGGCCTTTTCAGTGTAACCGACAAATGCGGGTATTGCCGTCTCCACACCTGCAACCGTCAGCCGTAGGGTTGAAATCTCGTGTACGTAAACGCCGGGCTTCTTACTTTGCATGTTAAAGCAGGTAGATCATAATTGCTCCAATATAAGATATCCTTTGTAAATGATTTCTTAAATTTTGTTAATCTCCTGCCCTGGTTTTCAGGATTTCCTGACGACATCAGAATGGACCAGCAGTTTGCCGCGGAAGCCTTTACGGGAGGTGAGCGGAATGGTGAATGCACCGTTATGAGAATCGGCCAGGTGTCCCCTGTTTTCACCCCACTCTTCATCCGTAAGATTGTATCTCAGTCTCCATTTATTACCTGTCATGGAGGCATGCAACGTTACTTTTTCCCGGAACAGATTTTCTTCCGGAATGCGCTGTCTTGTGAAAAGGTTTCCGCTGATGCGGTATTCGGTTGAGCGAACCGACAGATCCACCGTGATGACCAGTGTGTGTCCGGCCTCGATTTTTGCCGTATCCAGGAAAACGGTGAACAACACGGGCATGCGGCCAGCCCGGCCGGGGGTTGCGCCGCTGCTGCCCGACGAACCGCTGTCCGGAAACATCTCGTCAAACGTACGGAGGATGGCCGAGCCGGTTTCCGTGCGACGGTCGCTGAGCCGGAACTGCGCTCCCCGGGGCATGACTGTCGACTCAAAATAGTAGGAGGCCCTGATTTGACGACCCGATTCGTGCGCTTTGCGCACACTGGGCGGCAGCGGCAGCTGCTCCACTTCAAGGATGCCTTTGACCAGGACATTTCCGTACAGGAACCTGATCAGGTTCTGGTACCCCTCTTCGGAGTTTACCAGGCCGTAATGACCGCTGTGACTGTGATTGGTGTAGACGCGGGGGGCGTCCTTAATGCTTGCGTTTTTAATGGGTACCAGTCCGTCGCTCATCGGACCGACAGCCAGACGGGACAGGTTGTAGTCGGTGTGATTGCACCCGACATGACAGAAAAAACGTGATTCGGGGAATGTGCCGTTGAGCGTATTTACCTGGTCGTGATTCGGGAGCTGCAGATATTCCGCAATGCGTCGCCGGTTGAAATTGTTGATGTCCCATCCGCCCAGGAAGCGCGGCACATTCACGCCTCGGATCTCGATGCCGTTGTGCGGCGTGCCGTAGGTGAAGACCTTGTCCACCAGTTTTTTTGCTTCCGGTGAGCCTATGCGGCTGTTTTGCAGCAGGCAGCGCACAATGAGTCCGCCCATGGAGTGTGCCACGAGATAAACCCGGAACCTCTTGCGCTCTTCTTTGTCTTCTCCGCACACCTGTTCCCTGGTCTTCAGGATCAGCCGGCTCAGCCCATCGGCCGCTTCTTCAATGGAGGGCGCACCATTCCCGTCGCCAATGTCGCGGTCCGCCTGTTCGTAGTATCGGTGGATGATGACACTCTTTGCAGGGATGCGACCCTCGTTTTCCGTGCCGTTGGAGTAGTTGTCCACATATCCGTAGTCCTTCATCAGCCGGATGAGCGGCGATTCGAAAATGTGCCGCACTACCTCCCCGTCCCATTCCTGGCGGGTTTTGGTGCTGCCGAGATTGAATCCCATGTAGGGAGTGGCGACGGTTTCTTCGATGGCGGACTGCGTCATCGCAAATCCGCGGACGTAAATTATCGGGTAAAAGGGTTCCTTGATTATTGGCATGGTGTTGGTCTCCGGGTTTCGGGTGATGGTTTATGGGTATTGAGTGATGGTATCTCAGGTTATGCAATGGCGGTACGGGTTCGTCCGGTTGTGAGGGGGCGGAAACGGACGTGCTGGTTATGCCGTCCCGGTTATCGTGAGTAGGGAAGGCGCAGGCCCAATGTGAAGGACCGGTCAGAATCTACAAGCGGTGCGATGCGGCCGCCGGAATAGCGCACAAACAGGTCAATGCGTCCGGAACGCTCGCGCCCCTGCCATAAGATGGCACGGGACAGGTCCGCCACCCATCCGAACCGGGAATGGAAACCGGCATCGCGGTATGCCGCGGACTGTCCGAATTCGCGGGTATACTGAAGTCCGCCTGCAAGCGTGAATCCGGACAGGCCCAGGGTGCCGAGGTCGAGCTGGTGGCGATAAACCAGGCGCAACCGGCCGAATGTGCGCTCCGGGGCACTTTCGGGAGAATTGTCGACATCAGTGATGCGGAACATGCGCTCGTACATCACAAGCGCGGACGGCATCCATCCGCTCCAGCCCGTTCGGGAAAGATTGAGCACACGCAGTCCGGCACCGGTCGCCATAAATGCGGCGTCAAATTCCTGATCGGCCTCGGCGCCTGCCTCCATTGTGAAGGCGGCCCGGTAGTGATACCGCAGGTCGCCGATGCTCCACCGGGCAGCCGGGGCGTCAATGATATTCAGGTCGGTGGAAATGTCGTCCGGTGGATGCGGAATCAGCTCGAACCCGGCATCAAGATGCAATCGGGCGGTTAGCGGTTCACGGCTCAGTGCGGCATCCATAAGCCAGGATCCCGTATTTTGAAAATAAAAGCTGCCGTCCCCCGCAAGAATCCCGGATCGGAGGTTTCGACGGACGGTGGCGGATGTCAGTCGGCTCAAATGGACATCCCACGCCACGCCCGCTGTGGCATCGGAGAAGTCTTCGGCGACCACGACCACCGGAAAATCGATGGACATGCGGGAGGACCATGGCGATGAGGCTGCCGGCGAATCGGAGAAAGAGGAGGCCGGAGCCGTGGTAGAAAATGGAGCCGGAGCCGTGGTAGAAAATGGAGCCGGCGGCGTGGACGAAAAAGCAGCCAGGGCCATGGCCGAAAAAGTTGCCGGCGCCGCCAACAAGGCAGACGCAGCCACCGCAAGGACCATTAACAAACACCGGACCCCGCCTGCCTGACTGCTTGCCTGGATGTTCCTGTTCATGTTTCAATCTCCAGTTCGGTTTTAACCCGGAAAAAGAGCTCCATGACTTCGGCAATTTTCGGAATCGTCACAGAGGGATCGGAACACGCGGATATCATTTTCTGGTGATAGACGCTGCTGTTGGCCTCTCTCTTTTCAAATGAGGGTATGGCGGAGAACCAGACGTGGATCCGGTTGGCAAAACTGCGGATGGCATGCTCACGGTCGGCCCGGTCGCCGAGCACGTCACTGTGGAATGTCAGCTCCCCGACAGGCAGGCGTCCCAGCGCCTCAAAAAGGGCCTCGGGCGTATCGTCACGGGATCGCAGATGGCGTTTCATCCGCTCACTCAGATACGCCGGCTGCCTGTTGTTCCAGAGAAAATTGAAAACCGACGTGTGGATGCGGTTGTTGCTGTCCCACGCCGGGCCATCAGTGGAAGCTTTACCCTCGCCGCCCCGGATGGCCGCCCCCTCCGGATGGTCCTGCAGCCAGGATGCAGGCCTGCCGTGCACTGCGCGGGCATGATGGGTAGCCAGCCATTTGATGTGCCGGACGATGTTTGCCTCCGCGGCACGACCAAACAGTGGCAGTCCGAGGTACGCCGCCGGGTTGTTTTTAGAAATCTGCGTGAACAGCTCACCGCCCAGCAGGGAGAGGAATGCCGAAGCGTAATCGGTATCGGTGGAATCCATCCGGAGCAGGTGGTAATCCGTGCCCCAGAGCACATGGTCACGGTACCGGTCATCCGAAAGCACGGAAACCAGGTTCTTCTTGAAATTCTTCGTCTGCTCCGGAGTGGCGTTTTGTTCGGTGTGATAGGAAATGTCGGCATAGACGCGTCCCGGATACTGTTCCATCAATTCCAGGATGGCAGCGGCCCAGCTGTCAGGCGGCAGTTCGGGGGCGGTCCAGACCGGCTTGCCGTCCTGCGACTGTCCGCCGAAATGGGCGAAGCAGACTTTCAGTGAATGGTGCGTATCCAGCACCGGAATCCATGCCCGCGGATCGCAGTTTTGTGCATCTTCGGGACTCTTCCGGAATCCGGCATCGTTGCAATGAAGAAGAACAGGCACCGATTCTTTTTCGCAGTAGCGCAGGGCATCCTCCATGATGCTTCCCTGCAGGGAATAACCGAGTGACGGGTAGAGCTTCAGTCCGATGCACGCACCGCTGTGAATGGCATCGCGCATCACGTGGAAACTGTCCTTGCGCACGGGGTTCAGTTTGGCAAATGGGAGGATGCGGCCGGGATAGCGCAATGCCTGGCGCTTGGTGTCCTCCAGCTGTTTGAGGAACAGTGCGCGTTCCCGTTTGCCGGCCTTCTTGTCCAGAATGTCCATGGGCAGGACCACCGCCGCGTCATCATCGTCCATGTGTGTGATGAGATCGTCGGTGACGTCGTCGATCCGCTTCATGAAGCCGATCCTGAGCCATTCGAAGACATTGATGACTTCGGAGGATGAGGCCTGGTGCCTGTCGATGAGGGTTGCTTCCAGCAGGCTGGTGAGGGCGGCGGTGGTTTCGGATGAGGGTGGAAGGTCGAGGTGCCGGTCAAAGAACGATCGAAGCTGCCGGGGGATGATACGGTTGAAGAAGCGGGTGCCGCGGATGGTCCGGTGAAAATCATCAAATGAGATGTCGCCCGGACGTGAATTTCTTCGGGTTCGAAGATAGGAGAGCAGTGCGTCGCGCAGCGGTTCCGGAACATTGCGGCCGGTCAGGCGGTGCGAAAGCAGCAGGATGGTCTCTTTGGTGAGGATGGATGGGATGTTGAATACGTGGGCATGGACATTGATTTTCATGGCAATCCGGCCTCGGGTTTTCGGGAAAAAAAGAAAATGTGGCAAAAAAGTGCAACCGGTAGCGGTGTGACGAGCCGGCATGCCGCACATCATAATGGCTGCGGCATGTCGAACGGCGGACACAGTGGCAAACGGCGCCGATGCGATTGCAACTCCATTAATAATAAGGAGTTTTGTAATGCCGGTTTGTTACAGGGGATTCGAAAATAATCAGGCGGGATCAGGCACTTGCCGGTGTGTTGGCGGACGCTAGCCGGCACTCCGTCATTTCCCGGTCAGTTGCCGGAGGAATTCCTCCCGGACATCGCTTCCGGCGTCCCGGAAGTTGAGGAAAGGGACGTGCCGGTCGGGGAGGGTGGTGTCGGCCCGGATGCCCCAGAGCGGCGAGAGCGAATTGGGGATCATCGAATAGCGCGCGTCGCCTATGATGTCCGGTTTGTCGGGGTGGCGTGTCAGGTAGCCGTCCGAGAAACGCTGGAACCGGAGGATGTCGTCGTACAGGGTAGTTCCCTTCCATTCGGCAAAATCGCGTTCGGGTATGACAAGGGGTGCGGCGTCACCCGGATATATCAGCCGGGGGCCGATGATGCCTGAGCGGACCGCATCCACCCATACCGTGTCACCGGCGATGTAGGTGCTGCGCCAGAGGATGAGGTTGCCGATGGTGGGTTTGACGACCAGCTGCTCGATATTGTGTCCGCGCTGTGCCGCAAGTTCCTCCATGGCGGTTTTGCCGCGTTCGCGCTGGATGAATCCGGTGGTGAGCCAGATCAGGAGCCAGCCAAAGAAGAGCCAGCCGAACAGGCGCTGGCGGTACCAGAAAGCGGCGCTGGCCAGTGCGGCCATGCCGATGGTGAGCAGCGGATCGATAATGGGCAGCAGGTTCCATGCGAAGCGTGTGTCCAAGAAGGGCCAGAGCAGTTCGGTTCCGTAGCTGGTGACGGCATCCAGGAGACCGTGTGTGGCGAATCCCAGGGCGCTGAACAGGAACAGTTCGCCGAAGGAGAGGCGGCGGTGCATGAACCACCAGAGCAGGGCGGCGGTGATCAGGGCGCCGGCGGGGATGAAGACAAAGGAGTGGGTGAACTGACGGTGGACCTCAATGTTGAAAAGCGGATCGGAGGATTTTTGGATGAAAAACTCCAGGTCGGGCATCAGGGCGGCGACAAAAGCGGTGATGGCGGCTGGACGGTGTTTTTCCTTGTCGGCCAGCGACTGGGCTGCGGCGGCACCGGCGAGTCCGTGGGTCAGTGGGTCCATAAAAAGGAGAACGGGATGCGGCGGTATTGCCACATCCCGTTTTTGGGTCAAACTATCTTATGTATTGGTACGGCATGGAAGGTGCAGGGAGCGGACAAAAACGTACTGGAGTGCCGCATCTGCCTTCCGAATCAGCTGTGCTTTAAAACTATTTCTTTGGCAGGAGGTCGTCCACAGAATAGCTGCCCGGACCCATCAGGGCAAGTGCCGAACTCATCAGGAGCAGCAGCAGGTCTACCCGGTAAGCAGGAAACGGCTCTCCTATCTTGGTGGTAATAATGGCAACGATCATGATGATGGCCAGCAAAATGGCTGGAATGCGGATGAAAGCGCCGGCCAGGACCATGATGCCGCCAACGAACTCCACGATGGCAACTACCCACGCCATCAGACCGGCCATGGGAATGCCGAGACTACCAAAAAAACCCTGGACGCCTTCTATGCCGGTCAGCTTCCCCCATCCGGCGTAGATGAAAACAATTCCAACACCAATGCGGAGCAGAAGAAGTGCCACGTCCCTGTTCTGATCGGTAGGGAGGTTGTCAAGGTTTCGGGCACCTCGAGACATTTGATTCATATCAATTTGTGTTTGGTTATGGTTGCATGTATGGTTACATGGAGTACCGCACTTAAGAGTTGTAACACTTTCAGGGCCATCATCATTCAACCTTCCATCCGTTATTTTTCCTGTCCGCCATTGATTTTGAACGGTTTGACAACCGTCGCAGATTTTTTTTAAAAAAACTTGTAAGGAAAGTGCCCTTTTGTGCTCCTATGGTAAATGGGCTTGACGCCTTTCTGTTCAAGGAGGCCGACAAGTCTCAGACCTGAAAGAGGGCCGGACGTTGAATCCCGTCCGGCCCTGATTTTTATTACGCATATTTGTTTATTTTTCATCGTTACAGGTCACGCGCTAATGACATCAGGTAATTAATGAAAACATGACAGGTCTGATTTTTTTTAAAAACCGCCGTTGGGGCTTGCTCCTTCAAACGGTGCTGCCGTTTCTGCTTCTGAGCTTAATCATCACCACGCAAAGCGCCGCCAGTACCGTCGATACCACCGATACCGACCGTGCGTATTACGAGTTTGTGGAGGAGTGGCACAAAAACCGCATTGAGCGGTTGCACGACGAGCGGGGCTGGCTGCGCCTTGCCGGTCTCTACTGGATGAGCGAGGGCGAGCAATCTTTCGGCAGCGGTCCTCATGCGCGGATCCGTTTTCCGGAAGGGACGATACCGGAGCTGGCCGGCATATTTGAAGTGCGCAAAGACACCGTATTCATGCGGGTGATAGGCAATATTGACATACGCGACGAGCAGGGCCGCCGGATCCGCGACGGGGTCATATCCACCCCGGAAATGACACGCGAAATGACCTACCGTTCACTGAAATGGTTTGTAGTCCGGCGCGAGGACAAGATCGGCATTCGCCTGTTCGACGATAACAGCCCGCATCTGCGGAATTTCGACGGAATCGAGCGCTATGATGTGGACAAGGACTGGCGGGTGGAGGCAAAGTTTGAACCGGGGGAGCAGGGCGCAACCATGTTCATAGAGAACGTGCTGGGACAGATGATCGAGTGGGATGTGGCCGGGACGCTGACGTTTTCAGTGGATGGCCATGAAGTCTCGATTGTGACGCTCGGCACCGGAGACCGCCTGTTTATTCCGTTTGCGGATGCGACATCGGGATCGGAAACCTATCCCGGCGGACGGTTCCTTTACATTGACCGTCCGGCACCCGGTGAGCCGGCCATTGTGGATTTCAACGTCTCGTACAATCCGCCCTGCGCCATCAATCCGCACACCACCTGTCCGCTTCCGCCGCCCCAGAACCGGATGCCGTTCCCTATCCGTGCCGGCGAAAAGCATTACGAAATGTATAAGGAGTGATCCGGTGGGAAGGGGTCGGTTATTCGATGGGCTGGCATAGCTCGATGAGCACGCCGTGATGCTCTTTCGGATGCAGGAAGGCGACCAGCTTGTTGTCGGCGCCGGGTTTGGGCGATTCGCTGAGCAGGGTGCAGCCCAGCTTGCGGCAGCGCTCCATTTCGGCCCGGATATCGGCCACTTCAAACGCCACATGGTGCATTCCCTCGCCGCGTTTTTCCAGGAAACGGGCAACCGGTGAGTCGCCGCGCGTGGCAGCCACCAGCTCGATCTTGCCCTCCCCGGTGCGGAAAAAGGCCGTCTCCACCCCCTCGCTTTCCACGGTTTCCCGCTTGTAGCAGGCCGTTCCCATCGTCTGTTCATACCGCGCCACCGCCTCGTCAAGATCACGCACGGCAATGCCGATATGTTCGATTTTCCGGAAAGGTCCGCCGGTTCTGCCGGTCATTTCTTCTGTCAGGTTATTCATTTCGAAAGCCACTTTTTCAGCTCTCCGAGCGGTTTGGTATTGAGGATGCGGCCGGCGCCGAACCCCGCTTTTCGCGCGATGCCGATGCCGTAGCGCACGTGGTCCAGGCCGGAAATGTCGTGGGCGTCCGGACAAATGGCGCTCATGAGCCCGCATTCGCGTGCTTTGCGTCCGTACCGCCAGTCCAGGTCCAGCCGCCACGGATTTGCGTTGATTTCAATGGCCGTTTTGTGCTCAGCGGCATGTTCGATCAGCCGGTTCAGGTCCGCCTTGTTGCCGTCGCGGCGCAGCAGCAGGCGTCCGGTCGGATGCCCGATCAGGTGGATATGCTGATGTGCCGCCGCCCTCATGAGCCGGTCGAGCATCTTCTCCGGTGGATGATCCAGCCCGGAGTGCACGCTGCCGACCACCAGGTCGAATTCCGCCAGCAGGTCGTCGGGATAGTCGAGCCGCCCGTCAGCGAGGATATCCGATTCGATCCCCTTCAGGATCACAAAATCCTTGCCCTTGTCTGCAAACTCCCGGTTCAGGGCGTCGATCTCCTCCCACTGCTGCCGGACCCGCTCGATGGAGAGCCCGCCGGCATAGGCCGCGGTGTGCGAATGGTCGGTGAGCCCGAGATATTCATACCCGCGCTCCATGCACGCCTCAGCCATTTCGCGGATGGACCGTTTGCCGTCGCTCCAGGTGGAGTGCGCATGCAGAATGCCGCGCAGATCCGACAGTTCCACCAGCTCCGGAACCTCACCGCCGGATACCAGCTCAAACTCGCCGTGATCCTCGCGCAGTTCGGGTGGGATGTACCCCAGGTCCAGGTGACGGTAAATGTCCGCCTCCGATTTCACCGGAAGCGGCCGGTCAAAATCGGCCTGTTTCTCTTCGTTCTGGTGGAAGAGTCCGTACTCGTTGAGCTGCAGTTTCTTCTCGCGGGCGCGCTGGCGCAGGGCCACATTGTGCTCTTTGCTTCCTGTAAAGTACATCAGGGCGGCCGGATAGTGATCCGGGCTGACGATGCGCAGATCCACCTGCCGGCCCTCATTGGAGCGCACCGAGCTTTTGGTCTCGCCCTGTCCCAGCACTTCCTTCACGCCATCCAGACCGGTGAAGCGGGACATCAGCGCCGGGGCATCCTTCTCCTCGGCTGCGATCAGAATATCGATGTCGCCGATGGTCTCCGAGGCCCGTCGCAGCGATCCCGCCACCGAGATCTCCCTGACCCCGTCCGCATCCTTCATCTTCTCCACGAACAGTTCCGCCACGGCCGTGGCCTCGTCGATCCGGCACCGCTCGGAGAATTCCTCCATCCAGGCAACGGATTTGAGGATTTTTTCAGCCGACTTTTCGCCCATTCCCGACAGGGCGGCCACCGAACCGTCCTTGCACTTCTCCTTCAGCTCCGCGATTTCCGTGATGCCCAGTTCCTTGTGAATTTTGTAGATCTTTTTGGGCCCCATCCCCGAGATGCCGAGCCAGGCAATGAGCCCGTCCGGCACCTGTTTGCGCAGTTTTACCAGTACCGGGACCGAGCCGGTTTCGGCGTAGGCATAGACGTCGGAGGCGATGGACTTTCCAATCCCTTTGAGATCAGTAAGTGTTTGCTCTTCAATGTATTTATTGATGTCATCGTTCAGATTTTCGAGGGTGCGGGCGGCCCGGTCGAAAGCCATGGCGCGGAAGTCGTTCTCACCGGCCAGGCGCATCAATGTGCCTATCTCTTCAAGCAGGGCAACGATTTCATCTTTTTGGACGGGTTTGGGCATGCGGACCTCACAGGTTTTGTCTGTCCGGCAACATAAGAAAATATTGCAACATGGACTACGGCTGAAGTGCGACAAGATGTGTCGCAGATGGCTGCCGCAAGCGTCAAACAAGTCATTTTCTCTTTTCAAATGGGTGCTGTTTTTGGTAATCTAACGGCAGAAGTCATCAGCAACCATACGATCGTTATGAAGCGGACCCGAGAACATGTCACTCCCGACCCGGAACAGCTTTGGCAGATGCTGCTGGATGAGGGGGATGGTCCGGATACGCTCATCCTGGTGGCCAACCTGCTGATGGAGCGGGAGGTGCGGAAAAAGTGGCAGCGGGACCGTGGCAGTTTTGCTCCTGATATTCGCACGGTTGCCTCGTTTGTCGAGGAGCTGGCCCTGCACAGTCTGGCAGAAGAGGAATTGCCGGCGCTGGTCCCTTCACCCGAGGAGCGCACCTTGTGGCTGGAGCAATGGCTTTCGAGCCACGGGAATCCGGAGTACCGGCGTTTTGCGGGCGTGAATTCGGTCACGGCCATATCCAACATCATCGCCGACCTGTACCGGGAAAACCAGCGCCCGGGCATGCTTATGGACGCGGAGGAGGGCCTGGGGTCCGGGCTGCCGCGCGGTGGGCACATACTGGCAGGCATTCTTCGTGAGTATGAAAGCAGGATGGCGAAGAAAGGGTGGGTCGACAGGGAACATCTTCCGGGAAAAATGACCCGGTGCAATCAAAATATACTGCATCAAAGTAAAATTGTCCTGTATTTGATCGACGAAATGTATCCGGTGCATGAACATGCACTGGGGCTGATCGAGGGACCGGAGATCGTCGAAATCCGTTTTGCGGACGATCCTGCGGCGCTGCTCCCGGCCGGCGGCATTCATCTTGGCAGTTTCCACCATCCGAGGGAAGAGCTGGAACAGGCCGTACGGCAGATACTGGCGCTCATGTCGCAGCGGGATGGCGAGGTCGCGCGCCATGATCATGATAAGGATGGAGAGATCACGCGTTTTGATGATGTCGTGATACTGACCGGAGACCTTTCGCTTTACGAGCCGATGGCCGCCTCCGTATCGGAACGCTTCGGGGTTCCTGTCCATACGAGCCGGGGGCCGTCGCTCATCAGCAATCCGTTCATCCGGCGCCTGCTTACTTATTTTAAGCTCGGCACCAAACAGTTCCCGATCGACGATGTATTCCGGGTGTTTGCCGACAACCGTCTGGTGCTGCCCGACCTGCCGGACCACGACGAAAACAGGGCACCCAACATCCGCCATTTTTCACAGTTTTGCAAGGAATACAATTTCCGCAACCTTGATGAGGCGGCTTCGGGACTGGATCGCGTATTCGACTGGCTGCTGGACCAGATTCAGTTCGAGGAAGATGAGGAAAAGGAGGAGCGGCGAAGGGAGCAGGAGCGCCGCAATCGTGCTTTCTACAATACGGTTCTGGAGCATCTGGACGCGCTCCGGCGATTTTACAAGACCCCGGAGCGCCAGACCCTGACGGAGTGGGTGGATTGGACCCGCACCTTGCTTGTACTGCAGGGAAACCTCAAGAGCCGTGAGGCCAACGAGGCGAAAGAGCTGCTGGAAATTATCCTGGAAAAGCTGACGAGGGCGGAAACGCGTCTGGGTCTTGGCCGGCGCATGGACAGCCGTGATTTTTTCCGGGTGCTGGAACTGCGCCTGAAAGAGACGCGCGAGCGTCCACAGGAACGTCCCGGCGGCGTGCTGCTCACCGAGATCCGCCACCTGCCGGAGGTTCATGACAAGATCGTTTTTATCCTGGGGCTGCATGAGGACGGGTTTCCGCGGACCAACAAACCCGACTTCCTGCAATTCCGTTATGAACATGCGCTCAAGCGGCTTACGGGAAAGGACGGTTCCGAGGGTTATATTCTGGCCCGGAAGCAGCTTCAGCGGATTTTATCGTCGGACAGGTCGCGTTATCTGAGCCGGCCTAATCTGGTCGTCCAGAAGCCGGTGATGCCCTCGCCGCTCTGGTTGGAGCTGCTGAATGAGAGAGAAGAGACGGATTTCCGATCCTGGCCAGTTACTGGGCAGAAGTGGCTTATGAGCGAGATTGAGACGGGTCGCCTTGCGGCACTGCTCACCCGGAAAGGTGATCCGGCCCATGTTACGGATGCGGCTGGCGAAACTTCCCACGGTATAATGACACGGTCCGGCGTACAGCATGGCGCGTCATTTTCGGGATTGGAAGAACGTGCGGCCTGGATCCGCATCCACAAGAAAAACGGCGGTGCGTGGCCGGAGGAAAAGCCGGACTGGTTTGCCTGGCAGCTGGCGGCGGCGGTGGAGAAAGCGCGTCAAAACCCTGATGAAATGGGTCGGTATGACGGTGTTCTGGACGAAGGGATCACCTCGCAATGGCTGGAAAAGCAGTTTGCCGACGGGAAACTGCACATGAGCATCAGCCGGCTGGATACGTTTGCCACCTCGCCGCACGAGTATTTTTTCCGGTATGTGCTGCGCCTGAAGCCGCTGCACGAGTTCCAGGACGATGCCGAATCCAATATCAAGGGCAGCCTGCTGCACCAGATTCTGGAGGAGTTTTATTCGGAGTCGGAGCACGAGGGCCCGCCGGTATGGCCGCCGGATGATCCCGATGCGGCCCGCAAGCGCATGGAGCGGATCCGTGTGCGGCTGACCGATGCCTACCGCCACCAGCTTGGCAACCCGGAGAGCCCGTTCCCCGGTATCCTCGAGAAAAATCTGGAGCGGGTGACGCGGTGGTTCCTGGAGAGGGAGGAAGCCGGCCGCGATCATTTCCTGGTGGAAATTGAGGATGCGCGTCCCGCCGTTTTCTATCCCGGTTCCGGCTACATGATGGAGCACCGGTGGTCGTTTGAGAAGGAGTTTGGGGGGGTGCCGGTGCGGTTCCGTGGCATGATCGACCGCATCGACTTGACGCCGGACGGTGAGAAAGCGCTGATTTTCGACTACAAATCCGGCAAATCAGGGACGAAAAAGTACAAGGATATCCGGCATGGCGAGGGATACCAGCTGCCGGTCTATGCGATGTTCCTGCGCAGCCGCGGTTTGGAGCACTTTTTGGCCGGATACTACATCCTCCCGATAAACGGGAAGAAGAAGGATGTGAGTTGCGAGTATGCGCTGGGTTCGGCGGAATTGATTGACGATGGATACCTTAACAACAAGGATTCCTCGCGCAATGCCTTCAGATTGCAGTACAAACCGACCGGCGAGCTGGAGGCCTTCATGGATGCCATTGAGCGGCTGCGGATAACGTGGATCGTGCAGGCGATTCGCTCGGGCCGCTTCCATGCGAGCCTGACCGGCGATCCGGCCTGGTCGGATTTCAGGCACATCAACCGCCACGACACACGGATCCAGATGCAGCGCAAAAGCCGCGAGGCGGGGAGGCGCAGGAACAAGGCAATGACATTTGAACTGGACCGGTACTACCTGTCCGAACCGTTCTGGGAGGATGGCAATGGCGCATGATCGCACGGACGGACTCGGAACACGCACCGGCCGGGAAGCACTGCCGCTGCCGGACGATATCACGCAAGAGATATGCCGTCACCGGGGTTTCCTCATACTCGAGGCCGGCGCCGGGACGGGCAAGACGCACAATCTGACCGAGCGTGTCATCCACCAGCTTGTGGAGCGCAAGGTGCCGCTGGAGCGCATGCTGGCGCTGACGTTCACGGACTTTGCCGCCGCGGAGATGCGCACTCGGATCTACGCCGAAATCAACCGGAATATCGGTAAATCGGAGCATCTGCTGAAAGCCAGGCAGCACTTCTCGCGCAACTATATTTCGACGTTCCACTCGTTTTGTAACCGTATCCTGCAATATTTCCCGGATGAAGTCACCGAAATATCGGTGACTGATGCGCCGCCGGCGTTTGACCGTACGTACAATGAGCGGCCGGTCGACGGCGGGTTGGAGCTGCTGGGCGACTACGACGAAGTGCTCTGGATGATGGAGTGGCGCAAGCAGTTCTACCGCAAGTACAAGGACCACGAAGGCCTGGGGCGGCAGCTGGCCCGCCTTTCCGTATCGGATTTTGAGAAGTTCATGCACAAGCTGTCGGGCCTGGATGAGCGGGCGCTTGAGGAGCTGGCACTGCTCTTGCCGGAGAAGTTTCCGGTCTGGCTGCGGAGGGTGTCGGAGCCATGGCGCGGGGAGCGTGATGCGCTGGTGCGGGAGCTGCTGGATGTGTTTGCCGCCGTGCCGCACTGGTTCACCTCGCCGGACAAGATCCCGAAGTCGATGGAAGGGCTGGCCGCCATCCAGAACAAGGACGGGAAATTCAGCAAGAAGGCGTTCGATCGCAATGAACGTGACGACGAGGCGCTGGCCGGACTCGATGAGAAAGGCAAGGCGCTGGCCGGCTATGAAGCGGCGCTGGCGGCGCTGGATGATTACCTGGCGCGGCCGGAACTCGCTGAGGAGATTGCCGCCTATCCCGCTGGCGAGGATTTCGATCCGGAGCACGAGGCCTACTGGAACATGCGCGACCTGGCCGAACTGGGCCTGCGTTGGGGCACGCTCATGCGCTACCAGCGGTTCGAGGCCGGCTATTTCAACTATGACGACATGATCTGGCTCACCCATCGGCTGTTCACCGAAAACCCCTCCGTTGCAGCACGGATGCGGTCCCGGTTCAAGCAGATTCTTGTGGATGAGTTCCAGGACACGGACCGGCGGCAGTGGGAGATCCTCTGCAGGCTCGCTTTTTCGGACGGGACCGGCATTGGTGGCGGCGCGTCCGGCGGCGAGGAGGGTGG
>SKNT01000236.1 GCA_007120385.1 Balneolales bacterium | reverse complement strand
CTCTGGGGCGGCTGGAATTGCCCTGAATGCGGATGCAAGGTGGACAAATGGGGAAAACCGATTACTGAAAGTCCGAAAAAGGACAAGAGTTAGCATAACCGGTGCATGGAGTCATCGCATTTGCAATGCAACAAATTGGGCGATTCGCACTTCAGGGTTCTCACATGCCAATCACTTTCCGGGACGTTCATTGCGTCGGCCTTGTTTGCGATAATCTTCGAGGGGCAAGTTGAATTATTATGCAAGATAGCCATATCTTGTTGTTTAACATAACATGACTGCGGGGCGGGAATGGGAAGCCTGTCACAGATATGCGAAATATGAATCCATGATCCGGGCTGATGCGGGGTACGAGTCATACGGTTTCTTATACGTCGATTTGCGCTGAAACAGCGAAACACAAACTAATCATAGAGTGCCATGAACTTTGTGTACAAGACTATTCAAATACAGACATCAATTTTTATCATATTGGCATTTCTGTTCACCGATTCGTCAGCACAATATCAGGTAACCGGTGTATTGTTGGATCCGGATCAAACCCCGCTATCCAGTATCTCTGTGAAGTTGCTCAATGATGCGGACGAACTGCTTGCCGATGATCAAACCGACAGCCAGGGCCGCTTCTCGCTGGCCTACCAGTTGGACCACACATCCGCAGACCCGCAAAACGAACCTGAAAGGCCCTCGGGTTTCAAACTGGGTTCATCCTATCCCAATCCCTTCAATCCACGCAGCACCGTACCCTTTTATGCCCCTGAAAATACCAGGGCAATCATTTCTGTTCATAATATTCTCGGACAATCCGTGCTGAGCGCCCATGCGGATATCAGTGCCGGCAATAATGATATCATCGTAAATTTGGGTGGTCACCTTTCGCAGGGGCAGTACATCCTGAGAGTGCAGGGAGAGGGTTACTCCCTTACGGAGAGCATGACATTCCTGAGTGCGGGAATCAGAAGCGGCAATCCGGAAATCCGTGTGCAGACGGGTGCACAGCTTCCGGCACGAATGGAATCTATCGAAAATCTTACAGCCTCCATTGGTGATTTGCGTGTGGTTGTTGAAGCCACGGAACAGTTCCTCGGCATGGAAGTAACCGTTGCTCCCGGGCAGGATGTTGAACTGGGATCACTCATTTTACCGCTTCGCTCTCCTGAGGTCTGTGATGACCTTAACCTGCTTGCCTCATCTTCGATGCCCGCGCATATGATTGAACTGGGTGGTTTTTCGGAGGAACTGGGGGAGGCTCCGATCGGATGGTTATACGATGCAGATTTCTATAATGAGTATGTGGTTGATGGGAATGGGGCGGATTCTGCCCCGGAAGACACCCTGCGCCATCCGGTGTATATAGAGCAGGGGGAACATGAAGGGCTGGCCAATGTGCTGGTTCCGGTACACCCGGTCAATTATATGGGCGGAGGTGACGCAAAACTCGTAATTATAAGCGAAGATGAAATGGTTGTGTGTCCGGCATTGCCACTGCAGATTGAGCCATTGCCAGCGGCCCCGGGTACCCTTGAGGGCATGCTCGCGGATATGAATGGTGCATTGGAAGCTGTTGCGTTGGATTATGGCGAGAACCCGGATGTACTCAGGGCACAGTCTGTCTATGATTTTGACCCACACCTTTGGCACGTTGCGGCCGGACTTCAAATGCTGAACGGGCCCAATAATCCCAATAATCTGATGAATATTCTCCAGGGCAGCGCCCCCCTCAGTAATGAGGAGGCTCCTGACGAGGAGGTCTTGGATGTGGTGAATGCCCTGCTGGCGGTAACAGGAATTGCAGAAAAGTTCTCAACATTCAGCAGTGACCTGCAAATCAATAACATCGCCTTCAAATCAGCTGTTTTGAAGATCCAGTCCGACTCTGATACTCCACCTGAAATTGTAACCCCGGATGAATTGGACGCTCTGATGAGTACGCAGGAGTACATAGCATCAATGAATGAGGGTCTTAGCAGTGAAATTCGCGAACTGACCGGGATTTTAATGGGAAGTGTGGCAGTTACAACCGGCGCAATCGGTGCGGTACCTGTAGCAGCTGCTTGCGGTGCCTCCGCACTGGCTGCCTCACTAATGCAGTTAGTCATAGATATTGCTGAAAGTTCACTTCCATCCGAGCTGCAGGCACTGGAATTGAATGCGAGCCATACGGTTTTCAACGAGGACAACAGTGACATAGGAGCGTGGGATGCAACGCTTGAAGCAAAAAACAACGGGTGGACATTGTCAGCTCCCACTGCGATCGGGTTGGTACCGGGTATGGGCAGGGTCACATCGATCCTTACCAGTAACAGATTCATTCAGCAAGGAACCAGAGAAGTGACCGACTATATCGTAAGCATCACTCAAACACATGTGATGGCTATTTGGGACGAGCCATCCGGTCCGGTCAACATCGAATCGCAGACCTGGTTGGCACCGGTTGATGTGGATCGCGATGATGACTATTTCAGCTGGGAGCTCCAGACACATTCAAGCGAATTGGGAGATGACCCGATTATGTTTGTTGACGATGATGAAAGCCGGTACTATGCGAATTCTGTAGGCACTGCACTGCTTCGGATCAGAACCAGCACGGACAGGTTCCAGGGTCAGTTTCGCGAGAGCATAGAGGAGTTGGCTGTTCTTCCGATCCAGATAGAACTTGCCCGCTGGCCCATTGGTGGGATTCAGTTTTATCCGCGTGAAGAACCATTTTACATCAGGACAGATGATGAAATGGATATAGGTGCCATTGTTTCTGGTGCTGATGATCAAAGTGTCTCATGGGAAGTGTTTGACGATGGCATTCTAACGGAGCTGGGTTCCAATACCAATGTCAGGTATACTCCCCCGGATGAGCCCGGCACTCATTTGCTGATTGCCAGAAGTACAACCACGGGAGGCGCGCGCGACCATAGTGCTGCACCGGAAAGAGTTGCTCTAGCCCGGATCTATGTCATTCAGGACGAGTTAATTGTTTATCCGGATCTGACATGTCTTGAAACGGCCGACACGCATCAATTCAAGGCCGTCTTCGGTGGCGAGATGGTCGATATCAGCGACCTTGAATGGGAAATAACAGGATCTGGCTCCATGCTGTCAGGTGGCGTTTTCATGCCGGTTTCAGAGGGTGATGTCACTATCACATTCTATCACCCGGACGAACCGGATGATATTCAGGAAATATCATTTACAGTGAGCGATCTGTGCAGTTACATGAGGCTGCATTCGGTCTTTTTTGACCACAGAAGTGATTGTGTGTCATACATAGAGCCGATACATGATGCTGATGGCAATCCGGCCTATGGAATGATTTCTAACAGTTTTGACGACCCGTTTTTTTTCAGTTTTAATATATTCGGCAGCGTCTTGCAGAAATCAGGAGCATGGTCTGCTCAAATCCCCTTCGCTGCGAATGATTCCGATACGGATGCCTCTTTCTGGATTGCAGCAGGTATTCAAGAAGATGGTTCTATGTTTCCAGAACTTCCCCGCTGGTCTGTCTCAGATAGAATAGAAATGGCTGGATGGCCGCTTGATGCAGAAAGAAAAGTCCGCACAGTTGACGGTCAGGAATTGCAGGCCTGGTATGGTTCCTTTGTGCTGCCGATTATGGATTTTGACTATTATGTACAAACGGAAGAATTCAGGGAAACCGTTGTTTATGGCGAGTTCTCGGGGGTACTGCCAGGTCAGTTCGGATGCTTTTAATGACAGAAGCACGTCGGGCCAATGGGATTGCATCGCTCCCTTGCGAGTATAGAGCCCGGAACAGGACGGGACACGTTCGTGTGAAGCATCACAGCTCCACATCCCCGGTCAGCCTGATATCACGCGAGGAGCTGCCCAGCTGAATCTGGCAGGTCCCGGGTTCCGTCACCCATTTGTGCTCATCCGGATGGAAGAAGGAGAACGCGGTCTCATCCAGTTCGATCTCGACCGTGGCCGAGGAGCCGGCCGCAAGGTGCACTTTTTCGAAGCCCTTGAGCTCGCGGACCGGCCTGTCGACCGGCGGATTCTTGTGATGCACGTCTACCTGCACCACCTCAGCGCCTTCCCTGTCGCCGGTGTTGGTGACCGTAGCCCGGATCCGCACCACGCCATCCTTTACGTCCAGGTCCAGGCCGGAAAATTCGAATGTGGTGTAGGAGAGCCCGAATCCAAACGGAAAAAACACATCGCGGTCGTGGGTGTCGAAGTATCGGTAGCCCACGTAGATGCCCTCCTGGTATTCCACCGTGTTAATGTCCATGACGATTGCAATCAACCTTCCTCCCGGTTCCTTCTGAGTACAAGATAAAAAATCCGGGAGATATCCAGACTGGATTGCGCATGCGGACATACATCTGAAGTACCGGTGCCTCGTGCATCCGTTTTCGTTTTCGGGTGGATGCGGTTTGTTGCCCTGACTCTGGTTCCATGCGAAACATCGGCTGCTCCCGCCATTCCCCGTTTAGGGGTAATTTCCTTGACCGGCAATCTTTAGGGATTTATCATGGCTGGAAAACTTGTGCCCGCGAATGATCGGCCGATCGGGCGGAGTGCAGGAGCTCGGCGGACGTGAATAAAGACAATGCGCAAATGAAATAAAAATGATAAAAATTCGAGGCTGGCTCGGCGAAAAAAAGGCCACATTTTGGATGTGGTTGTCCCTCAGCAAAAAAGAATATCGCAGGTTTCACAACGTGATTATTCCGGCAAAAAACGGAACCACACAGATAGATCACATCCTGATATCGCCATTCGGACTTTTCATCGTGGAAACAAAGAACAAAAAAGGCTGGATCTTTGGATCCGGGGGGCAGCCCAAATGGACCCAGTCGATTTATGGCAAAAACTATCCGTTCCAAAACCCCTTGCGGCAAACCTTCAGGCAAAAAAAGATCCTTGCAAAGTATCTGGAACTGCCAGAATCGGTGATCCGCACTGTGATCTACTTCACCGGCAAATGCAAATTCAAAACCCGCATGCCGGACAATGTCATCAGGTCCCGGCTGGGCAAACACATCAAACAGTTCAAGGAGCCCATCATCACACCCGTGGAAATCAACCGGATCGTCGAAAAACTTGAAAGCCTCATATACGGGTCTTCCCTGACCACCAGGGACCATGTCCGGTCCTTGCGTGAACGGCACAATTCAACTACCATATGTCCCAGGTGCGGAGCCGGCCTTGTCGAAAGGACAACGAAGAAGGGGCCCAATGCAGGTTCAAAATTTT
>SKNT01000211.1 GCA_007120385.1 Balneolales bacterium | reverse complement strand
GCCAACCGGATCGCCGGGCCGGCTGAATTGCATGTCATTCATGTCACAAGGCGGGAGGATTTATCGTGTTGCACTTTTTCCTTCTGCCGGGGCTCCTGGTCGGAAGGTTTCAGGTAAAAGTAGAAACGGCTTCCACGCCCCACATCGCTTTCCACATGGATATCGCTTTTATGTGCCTTGAGGATGCCCTTGACTACTGAAAGGCCCAGCCCGGTTCCGCCCTTGTCTCTGGATCGCGCCTTGTCTGTCCGGTAGAAGCGATCGAAGAGCCGGGGCCAGTGCGCTTCCGGTATACCGATTCCGGTGTCCCGGACCGAAACTTCCACCTTGTCGTCGATCTGGGTGTAGTTGATGGAAATGTGGCCGCTGTTTGTGAACTTAATGGCATTGGAAACCAGGTTGTCCAGCACCTGTTCGATCTTGCCCGGATCGGCGTGAACCATACAGGGGTGCGTGTCCGCTTTGAGCTCCACACCCTTGTTGCTTGCCGGTTCCCTGTACCATTCCGATACATTATTTACCAGTTCGGCAAGGTTCACATGCTCGCGGATAATAAAATTTTCGTCGGAGTCAAAGCGCTGGAGTGTCATGAGATCCTTGAAAAGCCGGCCAATCCGCTCGGCCTGGCTCCGGACGTTCCGGACGTATTTGTGCCGTTTCTCATCGTCCAGATCAGGCAGTTCCAGCATTTCCATGGAACCCATGATGGTGTGCAGCGGATTTCTGACTTCATGCGTGATATCGGCAAAAAACTGGGTCTGTTTTTCGTTGATTTTCTGCAGGTGATCATAATCCGACCGCAGCTTATGGGCCATCTTGTTGACCGATTCGGAAAGCCTCCCTATCTCGTCGGCTCTTTTCATGTAAATGACATGCTCGGTATCCCCTTCGGCAATCCGCTCCACATCTCTGGTCAGTTTCAAAAGCGGTCGCGCCATGTAGTGGGCAATCACGGCACTTAAAACCAGGATGAGCAGGATGGCTACGATCAGCCCAAGTGTAATGATATGCCGAATGTCGGCAACCGGTTGGAATATCTGGCTCTTGGACTGGTTTATGACGAAAAAACGCGCCGGGTTGAAGCTTTCCTGAATTGTGGCATAGACCCACAATCTGTCATCGTCAGGCAGGTTGATAGTCTTTACAACCTGCTCCTCCGTCAACAGGCGCCTCATCTCCTCCGGACGCAGATGCAGGTGGGGCGAACGCTGCATTCCCGCAGGGAAGGATGCGAGTACGGTCCCGTTGGAATCGAACAGGGCAATATGGTAGTCGGAAATCTGGCCTACACGCTCCAGCTCTTCTTGGAGCTGTACCCCTTCAGGAAGGAAATTGAGGGTGTGCATCATCCAGTAGGCATCTTCTTCCATATTGGCAACGGCCTGCTCGAGGATGTAGGCGCGGATGTAGAAAAGCGCATACCCGCTCCCGGCGGTAACCGTCACGATCAGGATGACCGTCAGGGTGAGTGCCAGTTTGGAGCGTATGTTCATCAGGAAAAAGCCAGGTCTTTGTTCAGCCCGTATCCCATGCCACGATAGGTTTTGATGAGCTCTCCGTCACCACGGAGCTTGAGGCGCAAATTTTTGATGTGCACGTCCACAGTGCGGTCAAACACGTACTTTTCCTCATCCGTGATGTATTCAAGTATCTCCTGACGTGTGTAGACACGCTTGGGATTCTCGAAAAACAACTTGAGCAGCTTGAACTCGGTATTGGTGAGTTCCATCTTCTCACCGTTCTGCCAGGCTTCCATACTCTCCGGAGCTATGAAGACACTGCGGAAGGATATCCAGCTTCCCTTTTCACGCGGACGCCGGCGCAGCATCGACTCGACATGGGCCTTGACCAGGTTCAGACTGGCCGGTTTCGGAATGTAATCATCGGCGCCCAGATCAAGCCCGGCGATCTCATCCTTCTCCTTGTCCTTGGCAGTGAGAAAAATAACAGGAACATCACTCAGGACCGGATGTTTCCGAAGATAGCTGCAAATTTCGTAGCCGGATTTTTCCGGGACCATGATATCCAGAATGGCAAGGTCTATGGCCTGGGCGTTCTTGTCAATCAAATCAATGGCCCGGTTCCCACTCATCGCCAGAAGCACCTCGTAGCCATGCATTTCAAGATAGTTTGAAAGCATTTCCGCCGGCTCGGCTTCGTCTTCAACAAGTAAAATGGTACGTTTGAAATTCACTTTCAAATTCGGTTTATCAAGGGGTTGCACTCCCGGAAGGTTCAAGTAAATATGAAGGGGAGTTGAATAAAAATGAGATAGTGCAAAATATAAGAAAAAATTAATTATGCGGCTTGCAACAACTATGCCGCACCAAGCGGCAGGCAATCAGGCCGGCAAAGGGGACTAATCTTGTTGAAATTGCTTGTACCTTTTCCAACGGATCAGATGAAAAACCACGAAGATCAGGAAGATCATGGAAAACAGGAACAGGTAGTCATAGACCAGCTCCAAAGACCGCTCCTGCCAGCCCGGCCAGGAGTCCATAATGAATATTTCTGTGAAAAGTATGACCAGAGGCAGAAAAAGCGCCATTTTCAGGCTTTCAAGAAATATGTAATTCCACTTTTTTTTCTGCCTGTCCGGCTTTCCGTCCGGCCCCGGCGTGCTTTCGTTCATGGAAAATAATTTTGACTTCGATTACTGCGGATGGCGGTTCGCATCGGTAAGGCCTCATTCCGATTCAGAGCAATCCGACACCCGGCAGGGGTCACATCAACCTTCGGCGTTTATTTAAAAAGGCGAGAAGCGCATAGTCAAACGGTTCCTGTGTGTCCACCTCCTCGTATGCAATTTTCGCTTCACTGCAGACAATATGAAAATCTTTGGTGTATTCGGCCATTTTTTTCTTGTAGTCCCGGCGGATCTGTCCGGGAATGACATCCATCTCCCCACCGGTCTCCATATCCCGAAAAACAAACCGCTCATCCGGGAAATCCAGCTCCCGCTCACTTCGTTTTTCCAGCAGATGAAAAAGGATCACCTCATGATTCTTGTGGCGAAGATGCTTGAGCGCGGAGACCAGTTCATCCTGCTTCTGGACGTTCTCGAACAGATCCGTGAACAGCACAACCAGACTCCTGCGGCTGATTCGCTCCGCCAGTTGATGGATCGCTTCGGCTGATGCGGTCTGCCGTACCTCCGGCGTCTCCTGGTCGTACTGGTCCAGGATCCCGTCAAGGTTCCGGTACAGATGCATCAGGTGTGCATAGGACGATTTTGCAGGAAGAATCTCGCCAAGCTTCCGGTCGAAAGGCACCAGTCCGCAACCGTCACGCTGCCGGTGCAGCATGTAGGCCATGGCCGCCGCCAGGTGCACCGCATAGCGCATTTTGGACCAGTCCGCGAAATACCGGAACTGCATGGAACTGCTCACATCCAGCATCATGTAGCAGCGCAGGTTCGTCTCCTCCTCATACTGCTTCACATAATATCTCTCGGTTTTTCCGTACACTTTCCAGTCCATGTGCTTCAGATCATCACCCGCATTGTAGGGTCGATGTTCGGCGAACTCCACACTGAAGCCGTAATAGGGGCTTTTGTGCAGTCCGCTCATGAAACCCTCGACAATTTGCCGGGCCTTGATCTCCAGTGGAATGAGCCGGTTTATCAGTTCTGGTGTCAGGAGCATGATGTTTCCCTTGTTTACAGTCAGCCGGGAAGGACGGCCTTCGACGCCAATCCGCGCTATATACTACCGCTTTATACACAACACTCAAACTTCTGTAAAGTTTTTTTATTTTGGACTATTCACTGGACAATTAATCCCGATAGCCATGGCTGACATTATCACCAGCAAGGAAACGCTCGTTCAGACATTAAAACAGGCCGGTACCATGCCCGCCCCACGTGAAGTGCTGATGGCAACACCGAAGCATTTTTCGGTCGATTATGTCATCAATCCGCACATGGAGGGCAACATCGGTACGGTCGACAAATCAAAAGCCCGGTGGCAGTGGGAGGTAATCCGGGACAAGTTTCGGAATCTGGGGTTCCGGGTGCACGAAATGGAAGGTGAATCCGGCTTTCCGGATATGGTGTTCACCGCCAACCAGAGCCTTCCGTACATCGACCCGAAGGGACACAAACATGCGGTCATGAGCATCATGCATGCGGATCAGCGCAAGGAGGAAGTGCCTTATTTCGAACAATGGTACCGCCGGCACGGATACGAAGTGCATTATCTGGATTCTGAGAAGATCCCGGATTTTGAGGGCATGGGTGATGCCATATGGCATTTCAAAAAAAAGATCCTGTGGGGTGGATACGGATACCGCTCGTCACGCCGGGCCTATGAAATCATATCGGACACCTTTCAGGTTCCGGTAGTACTGCTGGAACTTATTCACCCTGCCTTCTATCACCTTGACACCTGCTTCTGCACACTCAACGAAGAGAGCGTCCTGATCTACCCGCCCGCTTTCACAAGGGATGGACTGGAATTGATCCATTCCGCATTCTCCACTGTCATAGAAGCCCCCGAAATGGAGGCCCTGGAGCTGTTTGCATGCAACGCATGCTGCCCGGACGGTAAAAACGTGATCATACAGAAAGGGTGCAATGAGGTAAACAAAGCCCTGAAGCAGCACGGGTTCGCTTTTCACGAAGTGGATACCGGCGAATTCCTCAAAAGCGGCGGGAGTGTCTTCTGCATGAAACTGATGCTCTGGTAAACCGACATCCCATGAGCAGCAACAATGCCCCGCTATCCATCTGTCCGTGTATTGCAGACAGCAGACATGGCGCTATTTTGAACAATTTTATCAGGTAAAAGCAACCACAATAACTTAACAGAAGTACATGAGCAATCAATTTGGAGCCCCGCCCAAGAAAAGAGACTGGTTCACCCGGTTTCTGGATGTTATTGAATGGCTGGGCAACCTCCTCCCCCACCCCGTCACACTATTCGCCATCTTTGCCATTGGGGTTATCTTCATCAGCGGTCTGGCTGATTTTTTCCAACTGTCGGTTCCCGATCCGCGTCCCGAAGGTTCCGCCGGGCGCTCGCCTGACGGTACCATTCAGGCAGTGAGCCTCATGAACGGTGACGGTCTGCGAATGATCCTGGAAAACCTGGTCACCAATTTCACCGGATTTGCGCCACTTGGCGTGGTTCTTGTCGCCCTGCTCGGTGTCGGCGTGGCCGAACACTCCGGGCTGATCAGCGCCATGATCCGCGGAATCGTACTCAAGGCCGCCGCCGTGAAACCCATGAAACTGGAAAGCACCAGCGGTCTCAGTCTGGGGAAGAAGACCTGGTACTACAGCAAGCGTCCGTTTGCCATGATACTGGAGCCCAAAATACTGGTCACCGTGGCGGTGGTCTTTACCGGGATCATCTCCAATACGGCGTCGGAGATCGGATACGTGGTGCTCGTACCGCTGGGCGCGATTGTCTTCATGTCGCTGGGCCGCCACCCCCTGGCCGGACTCGCGGCCGCATTCGCCGGGGTATCCGGCGGCTATAGTGCCAACCTGCTGCTTGGCACCATTGACCCGCTGCTGGCCGGTCTCACCCAGGAAGCCGCACAGCTTCTGGCTCCCGAATACACCGTCCACGCTGCCGTTAACTACTACTTCATGGTGATCAGCGTATTTCTGATCACGATTGTCGGAACCTGGGTGACCATACGGATCGTGGAGCCCAAACTGGGCCCGTATGACCCCTCTATCGCCATGGAGGATGTCAGCGACGAACAGTCCATGGAACCGCTCACAGCAGTTGAGAAGAAGGGGATTGTCTGGGCTTCCATATCATTTTTAATCATGATCGGCATCATGCTGCTCGGCGTCATCCCGGAAAACGGCGTGCTGCGCAATCCGCAGACCGGCGAGATCCTGAACTCACCCTTCCTGAACGGTATCGTTCCCATCATTTTCATCGCCTTCCTGATCCCCGGTTTCGTTTTCGGCCGGGTCACCGGGTCCATGCGCAACGACCGGGACATCATCGACGGCATGGCCAAGTCTATGTCCACCCTCGGGTTGTATATCGTAATCACCTTTTTTGCGGCACAGTTCGTGGCCTTTTTCGGCTGGACCAACCTCGGGCAGATCGTGGCCGTTACCGGCGCCCTTTTCCTCGAGAACATCGGGTTCACCGGTCCGCTCGCGATCATCGGTTTTATCTTCGTATCCAGCTTTGTCAACCTGATGATGGGCTCTTCTTCCGCCAAGTGGGCCGTCACCGCTCCGGTCTTCGTGCCCATGCTGATGCTCATCGGATACAGTCCGGAAATCATCCAGGCCGCCTACCGCATCGGCGACTCGGTGACCAACGTGATCACGCCCATGATGAGCTATTTCGGATTAATCCTGGCCTTCGCCAACAAATACGACAAGAACCTGGGCATCGGCACCATCATCAGCACCATGCTGCCGTTCACCATCTTTTTCCTGATCGGATGGGTGATCCTGTTCTACGTCTGGGTCTTCTTCCTGGGGCTGCCGGTCGGACCCGAAGCGCCGACCTACTACACGCCGTAATTCGAATAGCACTGTACAGTTATCAGTGAACCCGGCAATTCACCGTTATCGACAATTCACCGGCATGAACGGTCGGCAAGCCGGCCGCAACGCCTTACGATATTCGCAGATTTTTCATGTAGACCGCATTCTCTCTTGCCGCATCAAGTGGTGTGGTGCCTGTATGGGCTTCCTGTTCAACGATGAAGTATTTCATGCCGTTATCTTTGGCAAGTTTCAGTATTCGTGGATAATCGATGATTCCGGCGCCCAGAATGGTGGCTTCCATATCACCGCCATCATTGCCGGATTTTCCATCCTTCACGTGAGAGGAAGTAAACCGGTTTGGATAGGCACGAATCCATTCTTCGGGATCATGTCCGGCCGCCGCCACCCAGTAGATATCCATCTGATATTCAACAAGCTCCGGATCCGTGTTGTCCATCAGGATCTTCTGGGGGACCTCCCCGTCAATTTCACGGAATGAATAATCATGGTTGTGATAGGCAAACGTTATTCCGGCTTTTTTAGCAACCCGGCCAATTTCATTAAACCTGTCAGCCATTTCGCGGTAGGCATGCAGATTGCCAAGGGAGCCTAACCACGGACATACCAGATATGCAACCCCAATCTCGGCAGCCTCCGCAGCTTTCCGTTCAAAATCATTGAACACATCGGCATGTGATGATATCAAGGTTGCATCAAGATCATCCATCAACTTTTTGAATCCGATGTTTCCCATGCCCCAGTACATTCCGAGCGGACCTTCATAGCTTTCAATTTGCCTGTATCCAAAACCCGCTGCCTTGCGGATGATCTCTTCAGGACTGTCGACAATAACATCCCGCAGCGAATACAGCTGCAGCCCGAACTGCAACTGTATTCGATTGGCAGCATTGCTATAAGTTGTCAGCGGGGCACCGGCAGGGAGAATACCGGATGCCGTTGGAAATGATCGTCGGGATGTGTTCATTGGATATCTCCATCGCACTGAAGGGAATTCTGGCATGTGCCGCTTCCATGAATTACATAAAAAACTTTAATTAAAACAAACCTTTGTCCGGGCGGAGGGAAATAAAATTAATTTCATAAAAACTTTTTTTTAGTTATTTTAAAACGATTGAAACAGAAACGACCGGACACTAAAGATATGGGTAAAATCGGCATACTTCGCGAGTTTTGGGAGTTTTTGCGAGTGCGTAAAAAACTCTGGCTTGCACCGATCGTGTTCGTTCTTCTTCTTTTAGGACTGTTAATTGTGGCAACCAGCAACACGGCCCTCGCACCGTTCATTTATGCCCTGTTCTGAGTTATCGAAATTTATTCCCGATGTTATAAGATTTTTTATAAAAATCCGGCTCTGGCTTTTCAGTGCCGGATTTTTTTTAATCCGCCGGCAGGAGATTTGCTCCGGCGGCAGCAACGCATCCGACAATTCATTGCCAGCCGGCTGGCACCCTTCCGCGGCGCACTCGCCTGCATCCGGGTTCACGTTCTTTCTATCTGAAAAAACAACGGCACAAACCATACTCTCTTAACGGATCTATGCAACTGACAAAACCCGATAAAGCCATTCTTGCTCTGGCCGACGGCACAGTCGTCCACGGCCATTCCATCGGACACACCGGCACCACCGGCGGTGAACTCTGCTTCAATACCAGCATGACCGGCTACCAGGAGATCTTCACCGATCCCAGCTACCACGGACAGCTCATGATGATGACCTATCCCCACATCGGCAACTACGGGGTCTCATCCCGCGACGATGAAGCCCGCAAAGTGATGATCTCCGGACTGATCGTCCGCGCCTTTTCGCATCACTACAGCAATACAATGGCCGACGGCGACCTGGACGACTACCTCAAACGCAACCGCATCGTCGGAATCACCGGAATCGACACCCGCAAGCTGGTCCGCCACATCCGCGAGAAAGGCGTGCTCAACGCCGTCATCTCCAGTGAAACCGACAATGCGGACGAACTCGTGAAAAAAGCCAGGGAATGGCCGTCCATGGTAGGCCTGGAACTTGCCAGCAAAGTGACCCGCAACGAGCCGCAGACCTACAAACCCGCCGATTTCGAAGACCCCTTCCCCCAGATTTCCCAATCCGCCGATCCGGTGGATGCGGTTGCCGGCGGCACCGGCGCTTTCCCGTCAGCAGGAACGGGTCCCGCCACCATCGACAGCGGCAAGTCGCAGTCGGCCACCGGCCAGCAACCCCTGCTCAAGGTCGCCGCCATCGACTACGGTATCAAGCAGAACATCATCAACAGCTTCCTCAAGCGCGGCTGCAAGCTGCGCGTCTTCCCCGCCCGCACCGATTTCGAAACTATCATGGAATGGCAGCCGGACGCGTTCTTCTTCTCGAACGGTCCCGGCGATCCCAACCCGATGGACTACGCCCTGGAAACCGTCACCAAGGCTAAAAACACCGGCAAACCCATGTTCGGCATCTGCCTCGGCCATCAGCTCATGGCCATGAGCGAAGGAATGAAAGTGATCAAAATGTTCGTCGGACACCGCGGCGCCAACCAGCCGGTCAAGAACTTCAGGCGTGGACGGGTCGAGATCACCACCCAGAACCACGGCTTCGCGGTCGATCCCGACACAGTCACCGATGACCTCGCCGAAATAACACACCGCAACCTGAATGACGGCACCCTCGAAGGGCTGAATTTCAAACGCATCAACGGTTTCAGCGTGCAATACCACCCCGAGGCCTCCCCCGGACCGCACGACTCCTCCTATCTGTTCGACGAGTTCGTCGCCCGTATTCGCAAACACAAGGAGGAAAACACATAACCGTCCCGGAAAAAAACCCGACCGCTCAGCCGCCTCACCGTCACCGGCGGCCTCTGCGGAACACAACCGTCCATCGTAACCGGCAAAGCACCATCCACCCATAGAATCATAACAGCAACAGAACACCATGCCCAAACGCACCGACATCAAAACTATCTTACTGATTGGTTCCGGTCCGATCGTCATCGGACAAGCTTGTGAATTCGATTATTCAGGAACGCAGGCCTGTCGCTCCCTGAGGGAGGAAGGGTACCGGGTCGTGCTCATCAACTCCAACCCGGCCACCATCATGACCGACCCGATCATGGCCGATGCGATCTACCTCAAACCCCTGACCCGCCAGTCCATAAAGGAAATAGTGGAGATCGAGAAACCGGACGCCGTGCTGCCGACCATGGGCGGACAGACCGCGCTCAACCTGGCCCGCGACCTAAATCACGAGGGGTACTGGGAAAAAATGGGCATCGAAATCATCGGGGTGGATATTGACGCCATCGATATCACCGAGGACCGCCAGCAGTTCCGCGACCTGATGGAAAAGATCGGCATTGACCAGTGCCGCAGCCGCACGGCCAAGTCGCTGCTCGACGCCAAGGAGATCGTGCTGGAACTGGGCGGGCTCCCCGTGGTCATCCGCCCCTCCTTCACCCTGGGCGGCACCGGCGGCGGCATCGTATGGAACGAAGAGGAGTTCGAGAAGAAAGTGCTGCGCGGCCTGGAACTCAGTCCCATCCACGAAATCCTCCTGGAAGAATCCATCTACGGATGGAAGGAGTACGAACTGGAGCTGCTGCGCGACAACAACAACAACGTCGTCATTATCTGCTCCATCGAAAATTTTGACCCGATGGGCGTGCACACCGGCGACTCGGTCACCGTGGCCCCGACCCAGACCCTCACCGACAAGCAGTACCAGCTGCTGCGCGACGCCGCCATCCGCATGATGCGCTCCATCGGCACCTTTGCCGGCGGCTGCAACGTCCAGTTCGGCATGGAGCCGGGCACCGACCGCCTGGTCGCCATCGAGATCAACCCGCGCGTAAGCCGCTCCTCGGCGCTGGCCTCCAAAGCCACCGGCTACCCGATCGCCAAGATCGCCTCCAAACTGGCCGTCGGCTACAACCTCGACGAACTCGAGAACCAGATCACCAAAACAACATCCGCCTGCTTTGAACCGTCCCTGGACTACGTCGTGGTCAAGGTGCCGCGCTTCAATTTCGAAAAATTCCCCGGGGTGGATGAGGAACTGACCACGCAAATGAAGGCGGTCGGCGAAGTGATGTCCATCGGGCGCACCTTTCCCGAAGCGCTCAACAAGGCCTGGCAGTCCCTGGAGATCGGCCGCAGCGGACTCGGAGCCGACGGATACGAGGAAATCGACCGCGAGGAGGTCCGCCAGCGGCTGCTCAAGCCCTACTGGGACCGCAGCCTGCAGATCCGCAACGCCTTCAAACTTGGCACCAGCATCGACGAAGTGCACGACATCACCCACATCGACCCCTGGTTCCTGGAGAAGATCCGCTACCTGGTCAGTCTGGAAAACCGCACCGAGGGGCAGACCCTGCACTCCATCGGCGAGGATGACCTGCGCGAGCTGAAGCAGGCCGGCTTCTCCGACCGCCAGATCGCCTGGCTGCTGAGCCAGAGCGACGTGGACCGCATCACCGAAAAGCAGGTGCGCGAGAAACGCGATAAACTGGGCATCCGGGCCGTGTTCAAGATGGTGGATACGTGTGCCGGCGAGTTCCCCGCATCCACCCCCTACTACTACTCCTGCTACGACGACGAGAACGAAAGCGTGGTCACCGGCCGCAAGAAAGTGCTGATCCTGGGCAGCGGTCCGAACCGGATAGGCCAGGGCATTGAGTTCGACTACTCGTGCGTGCATGCGGTGCTGGCGGCCAAAGACATGGGCTACGAGACCATCATGATCAACTGCAACCCCGAGACCGTCTCCACCGACTTCGACATCGCCGACAAACTCTACTTCGAGCCGGTCTTCTGGGAGCATGTCCTCAATGTCATCCGCCATGAAAAGCCCGAAGGGGTGATCCTGCAGGTGGGCGGACAGACCGCGCTCAAGCTGGCCAAGCAGCTCACCGAGCACAATGTGCGCATTTTCGGTACGCCGTTCGAGATGATGGACCTGGCCGAGGACCGCGGCAAGTTCTCCGAGACGCTGCTGCGGCTCAACATCCCCTTCCCGGCATACGGCACGGCCTTCACGGCCAAGGAAGCCGTTGAGATCGCCAACCGGATCGACTACCCGGTGCTGCTGCGTCCCAGCTATGTGCTTGGCGGTCAAGGTATGTGCATTGCGGTCAAGGACAGTGAACTGGAACAGTACGTTCGCACCCTGCTCAAGACCCATCCCGAAAACGAGTTTCTTGTGGATCATTTTCTGGAGGATGCGATCGAAGTCGACTTCGACTCCATCTATGACGGAGAGCAGCTCCACATCTGCGGCATCATGCAGCACCTGGAGCCGGCCGGCGTGCATTCGGGCGACTCGACCGCAGTGCTGCCGCCCTATTCGCTCAGTGACCGGATAATCGAAACCATGACCGAATACCAGCTCAAGATTGCCAAGGCGCTAAACGTGCGCGGTTTCATCAACGTCCAGTACGCCATCCAGGGTTCTGAGGTTTTCGTGATAGAGGCCAACCCGCGGGCCACCCGCACCATCCCGTTCGTAGCCAAGGCCACCGGCAGGCCCGAGGCCGATATCGGTGTAAAGGTAATGCTCGGGGCCAAGCTCAAGGATTTCGACCTCACATCCAAGCTGGAACACTACGCGATCAAAGAACCGGTATTCCCGTTCGACAAGTTTCCCGAGGTCAAGAAGGAGCTGGGTCCGGAGATGAAATCCACCGGCGAGACCATCTACCTGCTAAAGGATTTTGACGACGAGCACTTCCGCAAACCGTTTGAATTCAAGAATCTGTATCTTAGCCGGTAGGATATCGCAACCGGCCGCATCAAACAGAACCGACCGCATCAACAACACCAGGAAATGCCACAAAACAACCTGCTGATTGCTTTTGGCGGGGTGTCACCCGAACACGAGGTATCGGTGCTGACGGCCATCCAGGCCGCTCACGCCCTTTCGCAAAGCGGACGCACCCTCATCCCCCTGTACATTACCAAAAACGGCCGGTGGCTGACCGGGGAGCACCTGCTTGACCTGGAATCCTACAAGGAGATCCGGCAGGCCGAGGAGAAGGGCAGGCCGTGCCATTTTGCACTGGACGACCAGGGACGTCCCGGACTGCGGACAAGTCCCGCTGGCTGGCTGAGAAAACCGCAGTGGATTTCGCTGGAGGCGGTTATTTGCGCTTTTCACGGCGCTGATGGCGAAAACGGAAGTTTTCAGGGCCTGTGCGAGATCTACAACCTGCCCTATACCGGCGCAGGCGTCAGCGCCTCGGCCCTGGGCATGGACAAGCGGCTGGCCAAGGAACTGTGCCGCCGTCATGAAATCCCGGTGGTGGACGATGTCTGGATTCGTGAGGACCACTGGGTGCGCGAGCAGGACGAACTCGTCCGGCAGGCGGAAAAGCTGGGATACCCACTCTACGTGAAACCGGTCACACTCGGAAGCAGCATCGGCGTACACCGGGTCGAAAACCGCGAGGCGCTCTCCGATGCGGTCGAATCTTCTTTCCGGTATGACATGGACCTGCTGGTGGAGAAAGCGGTCCATCCGCTTACCGAAATCAACTGCTCGGTTCTGGGCGATGATGATACCCTGCAGACCAGCGTCTGCGAACAGCCGCTCGGAAAGGAAGAGCTGCTCTCTTTTGAAGACAAGTACATGCAGGGGGACAGCGGAGAAGCCAAAGGCATGGCATCGGCAAGCCGCAGGATTCCCGCCCCCATATCCGATGAAAAAACAGCTGAGATCCAGGAACTTGCCGGACGCATTTTCCGGTTGCTGGGTTGTGCCGGGGTGGCGCGCCTTGACTTTCTGCTAAACCGGGAAAACGGAAAGGTGTACTTCAATGAAATTAATACCATTCCCGGTTCGTTCTCTTTTTACCTTTGGGAAGCTTCAGAGATGCGTTTCGACCGTTTGCTGGAAGAAATGATCCGCATCGGCAAGAAGCGCCATCGGAAAAAAAACAGCCGTGTTCGGTCCCATGACATCAATCTGCTGAGCCAGAAAGCGGTCAAAGGGCTCAAAGGACTGAAAGGCGGCAAATAACCAGCTGAAACAGCCGACTTATACCCTGTTTTCCTATGCCAAGACCGATTGTCAACCCGCTCCGGAACCATCCATTCCTGCCAGTCAGCTTATCAGCCGCATTGCTGGCGCTTCTTCTGCCGCTTTTCCTGCTTGCCTCGTGCGGCCCATCCACCGAAACCATTGTTGTAGGCGGTGAGGCCCGTGGTCCGGAAGCCACGGAAGAGGAGGAGGACGCTCCCGAAGATCGCGAACCCGGACTGGCCGTGCTTAAAATCGGCGAATCAAACCGCATCCTGAGCATGGATCCCCTGTTTGCACTGAATAACGCGACAAAGCGCATGATCCAGTTCACTTACGAGGGTCTGGTCCGGCTCGACCAGGATGACGGGATTGTCCCGGCTGCGGCCCGGCGCTGGGAAGTTTCCGGCGATTCGCTTGCCTGGACTTTCTACCTGCGGCGGGATCTTTTTTTCCATGATGACGAGAGTTTTGCGCAAGGCCGGGGCCGTCGCGTGCATGCCCGCGACGTTGTGCGTATTTTCGAACGAATGGCCTCCCGGGATGTCCCCTCCAATGCCGCCGGGCTGTTCATGAACACCATTCAGGGATTTGAGCCGTACTTCCTGGAGCAGCAGGAGGTTTTCTTTTCCCGTGACCGCCAGATAACACGGATATCCGGACTGGAAGCCACCAGCGATTCCACCGTTGTGTTCCGTCTCCTTGAACCCGAGTCGGATTTCCTTGCCAAACTGGCATCTCCCTATGCTGTCCTCTATCCATCCGAACCCTTCCGCTTCCGCGACGAGGGTCTCCACCGGCATGCCGTCGGAACCGGTCCGTTCCGGTATGAGAGCTCAGTAGGTGACAGTATCCATATGTTTGTGCGCAATGCCAATTATTATGGACGGGATGACCGTGGGCGCCGCCTGCCGCTGGCCGCACGCATAGAACTCATGAACGTGACCGACGAAATGCGGCTGTATGAACATTTCCGGCGCGGAAGACTGAATCTGATTGCGGATGCAGGTCCGCGCACAATTGACCTGCTGTTCGGCGGTGAAGCACAGCCCGCCGGCGGCCTTCAGAATGATGACGATCCGGACGCCGATGACAATTTACAGACCGATGTCAATTCACAGACCGGCGACGATTCACAGACCGGCGACAATTCACAGACCGGCGACAATTCACAGACCGGCGACGATTCACAGACCGGCGACAACCCAGAGACCGGTGAGATCATGCGGTCCGGCAGCAACCCGCAGTCCGGTGCAGAAAACAATCACCGTGTGAAGCGCCTCCCCAACCCGGATCCCGTCGTGTTGCGCTACCATATCCGCAACCGCTTCGGTCTGAACCGTTCCGATGCCGCGGCCGTAATCCGGCATGTAACCCCCGAACTCATTGCATCGGAGTGGGTGGACCCGTCCCTGACCATCACCTACAAGGACGAGGAGTACTCACAAGCCAATATCGGCCGTGTATTCCGCCGGTTCGGGGAAGACAGCGACCATCGCCTGGTACTCGCCTTCAATCAGGATCAGCTCCCGCGCTTGCTTGGCCGCGTTATCACCGAGAGCATGGATGCCAACCTGCAGCGGGTGATGGTCCAGCGACGCGTCTTTTCAAGTGACATCTTCCTCTACCTGGATTATTTGCAAAGCGTGGTTCCCGGTGTCACGCACGAGCGGCAACCGGAAGAGTTGATGCGCATTGAGACCGACCGTTTCATGCTCCTTGACCGGCAGATTGAAGGAATCCGGACCAACAGCCTTAACTGGTGGATGGATTTGCGCCACGCCCGGCGCACCGGACCAGCGCGTCAGCCGGAAGCATTTCTGGACCGGTAAACCGCATGCAAAACGCCGGTCGCGGCACCGATCACATCCCACACTGCGGCTCCCCGTCCTGACGGTTTTCCTCCCCGGAAATCACGGTTTTTCTTTTATTTGATCCCCTTTTTACCTATCTTTGGGATCTTGAAAAACCATTATTTCCCCACCTCGCATGCACCTGGCAATCGTATTACATCCAGCCAATAAAATGGCCGCCCAGACAGCCGGAGAGTTCCTCTCGCTGGCGGAAAAGCTGCAGTTGCAGGTGCATGCCGTCAGCAAGATCACCGAAGTTGTACCGTCCGCT
Organism: Balneolales bacterium; assembly: GCA_007120385.1. Taxonomy (GTDB): domain Bacteria; phylum Bacteroidota; class Rhodothermia; order Balneolales; family Natronogracilivirgulaceae; genus SKNL01. The sequence continues at coordinate 1,474 of SKNT01000211.1, read as the reverse complement.
TCCCGGTACAAGAACCTCCATCTCTACGAGAGCGAGCGGGAGGCCATGGATCGCGGCGAGATCACTGTGGCCATTGGCGGTGACGGAACCATTCTGAGAACGGCACATATCGCCCGTGAAGCAAAGAAGCCGCTTCTGGGCATCAACAGCGGGAAACTGGGGTTCCTTGCCAACATCCAGAGACAGAACCTGGGACAGGCCCTGAAGGAAGTAATCAACGGAAAATTCAATCTGGACCGGCGCAGTTTCCTGGAAGCGGAATTCAGTAACGGGGAAATGCATTACGCACTGAACGAATTCGTATTTTCCCGCAAAGGGACCGTCTCCATGGTCACCCTCACGGCCGAGTATGACGGAGCGCTCATCAACCGCTACTGGGCAGACGGCATCATCGTATCCTCCCCGACCGGTTCCACGGCTTACAATCTGTCCACCGGCGGACCAATTGTGCTGCCGCAGACCAATGTCATGCTGCTGACTCCCATCAGTCCGCATACCCTGACCACCCGGCCGCTGGTGCTTCCATCCCACAAGAAACTTACCATAAAGGTAGAACCGACCGATCAGGAAGTCCTTTTTTCCGGTGACGGAAACAATTACGAACTTCCCGTATCGTCACCCCAGGTGCACATACGGCAATCAGATCATTATATCGAACTGATTGGACTGTCAGAACAAAGCTATTTTGAGACCCTGCGTAACAAGCTTATGTGGGGTGCCGATGTGCGCGAATTAAAATAAAAACAATTCATTACGTCAACCCAAAACACAAACCAAATATTATCATGAAAATAACTGTAGTAGGAGCTGGCGGCAACGTGGGTTCAACCGTTGCCCTGACCATTGCTCAAAGAGATTTTGCAAAAGAAGTTGTTGCTGTTGATCTGGAAATCAAGAAGGATGACAAATCTTTTTTCCCTTCCAAAGGTCGCGCCCTGGATCAGTGGCAGACCGCTCCCATCCTGAACTTTGACACCCGCGTCAAAGGCACCGTCTCTTATGAAGAGACCGCGAACTCCGATATCTGCGTGATTACAGCCGGCCTGCCGCGCCGTCCGGGCATGAGCCGCGACGACCTTCTCAGTGCCAACATGGGTATCGTAAAGAGCGTCACCGAAAACCTGGTCAAGTACTCACCCGATACCATCATCGTAGTGGTTTCAAACCCGCTCGACCTGATGACCTACGTCGCCTGGAAAGCAAGCGGCCTGCCCTCATCCAAAGTGGTCGGCATGGCCGGTATCCTGGATACGGCCCGCTATCGCGCATTCCTCGCCGAGGAACTGAACCTCTCGCCGAAAGACATCCAGGCGCTTATTCTGGGTGGACACGGTGATTCCATGGTGCCGCTGCCCCGCTATACCACGGTTTCCGGCATTCCCGTGACGCAATTCATCGGCAAGGAGAAACTGGATGCGATCATTGAACGCACCAAAGCCGGCGGCGGTGAGCTCGTTGGCCTCATGGGCACATC
>SKNT01000173.1 GCA_007120385.1 Balneolales bacterium | reverse complement strand
TTTACCCGGAAGCAAACGGATACCGGCATCCGACACCGCCAGGCTCCGCAAGCAGGCTCTGACCGTCGCTGAGAACCTTATCTCCCTGGCTCTGGAAGGGGAACCGACCAGCCTGCAAGACGGCACCTCCGGCTGTCCGCTTCTCACGCGCTATGAACGGTGCATGATGTTTGAGTTCGACTTCAATGGCAACCCGGTCAACGAATGGCTATGCCAATCCACCCGCGAAACAAGGCTATGGTGGAACTTCAAGGTGCACAGTCTCAAACAGCTCTACCGCCACGTAATGATGAATGGATATGTGTAGTCGCCGGAATACCGTCTCCATTCCCCGATTTCCCCAATTTCTCTGATTCCCCCGATTTAGTCGCTTTTGCCGCTGGATTTCCGGATTCTGAAGCAGATACCGGATTTTTGTATATTTATCCCACAGAATAAGGATGGATTCAATCTTTTTTCTTCGGGCTACTCCTGCTAAACCAAATTTTTTCACAACCAGAGTCGGATACCCATGTATTTCAGCACCACGGACGACAGTCTGGACCTCCAGAAAATCCAGGACGACATAACCTACCTGCGGAACTGCTTCATTGACATGCTTCGGGACCTCGGGGAGGAAGAGGTGATCCGGCACCTTGAAGGTGACCATGACTCCGAGGTGGACCCGGACAAACTGAGCAAGGCCTTTTCGCTCTACTTCCAGTTGATCACCATCGTTGAGGAAAATGCGGCGGTCCAGCTTCGCAGAAAACTTGAAAATATGCACGGACCGGAGCGCATTTCCGGCTTGTGGGGACGCATCCTGCATGATCTGAAAAAAATGGGCCACAAGGCAGAGGAAATTGCGGCCGCCCTGCCTGGAATCCGGATAGAGCCGGTACTCACGGCACATCCGACGGAATCGAAGCGCTCGACGGTCATCGATCAGCTCCGTGCCATCTACCTGCTCATGGTAAAACGGGAGAACCAGGTCTGGACCATCAATGAGAAGGAGCAGATTGCCGAAGAGATCAGGGTGGCGCTCAGCCGGCTCTGGAAAACGGGCCAGGTTTTCCTTCAGAAACCCAGCATACAGGACGAACTGCGCAACGTGCTGCACTATCTCAAGAACGTCTATCCGGAAGTGCTGCCGCTGCTGGATCAACGGCTGCGTGATGCCTGGATACACACCGGTTTTGACCCGTCGCTAATTGAAAACCGGCGCCAGCTGCCCGTCACATCGTTCGGCAACTGGGTCGGCGGCGACCGTGACGGACACCCGTTTGTAACTCATGAGGTAACCGAACACACCCTCTATCAGCTCAGGAAGGAGGCACTGACACTCATCCGCGGTGACCTGATCGACCTGGCTCGCAAAATAAGCATCTCTGCCCATGAAGTCTCGGTGCCCGGTTTTTTCCGGGATCGTCTCGAGCAACTGCGCACGCTTACCGGTCAGGCCGGGGTGGCCGGGCTTGAGCGTAACCCACAGGAACCCTGGCGCCAGTACGTAAACCTGATGCTCACCCGGCTCCCCGTGGATGAATCCGGCAACCCGCTCCTGGAGCTGGCCGAAGACTATTATTACCGAAAGGCCGAGGAGCTTCAGGAAGACCTGGACATTCTGTCCGACTCGCTCGTTGAAATCAATGGCCGGCGCATAGTCCGGGTGGATGTGGAGCCGATCGTACGCAAAGTGGCGTCATTAGGGTTCCATATGGCCTCCCTCGACGTTCGCCAGAACAGCCGGTTCCACGATGCGGCCCTGTCGCAACTTATGCAGGCTGCCGGTGTCGACGATGCCGAACACTTTGCTGACTGGACTGAAGAGCGGCGCCTGGAATACCTGAACAGGGAGCTTGAAACGGCCCGCCCCTTCGTGCGCCATCGGCATGGACTTGGCAAGGAAGCGGATGCCGTCCTGGCCTGCTACCGGGTCCTCTACCGCTATGCCCGCCGTTATGGCACAAGGGGAATCGGAGCGCTCATTGTAAGCATGACCCGGAGCCTTTCCGACCTGCTGGTTGTCTACCTTCTGGCCCGGGAAGCCGGGTTGCTCATCTCCGGCAAGGACGGCATGGCCTGCATGTTTCCGGTTGTTCCCTTGCTGGAGACGATCGATGACCTCAAACGCGGCTCGCTCATACTGGATGAATTCCTGAGCCATCCGGTAACACGCAGAAGCCTTTTGCTTCAGAAGGAACTGTCTGACGGACGTGCCGTAACCCGGGAGTTGCTGGTGCCGCCCAAGGAGAATCCTTCCGGGGCACCGAAGCAGGAGACCGGTTCCACAGCCGCTTTTTCCTCTGCCGAAGCAGACGCCTCCCCGGATTCGGGGCTGCATCAGCAGGTGATGATCGGATACAGTGACAGCAACAAGGACGGCGGTATTCTGGCCAGTCTGTGGAGTCTGAACATTGCCCAGCGCGAATTGAGCAATATCGGCAAGAAGCACGGAATCCGGATCCGCTTTTTCCACGGCCGCGGCGGTACCATCAGTCGCGGCGCCGGACCCACCCACCGCTTCATTGCCGGGCTGCCGTCCGACACTATCCGGGGCGACATGCGACTGACCGAGCAGGGAGAGGTGATTTCCCAGAAATATGCCAACAAGATAACGGCACTCTACAACCTGGAACTGCTTCAGGCCGGCACGGCCGGGCTGACTCTTGGTGCGTTTGACATCATCGCTGTCAACGCATCCGGTGCCCCGCACAGCGGAAAGTCAGATGGCGATTCCGGCGCCGGCGCATCACGTACAAGGGACGGTGGATCCACCATAACAACCAGGGAACTCTACCAGCGTCTCGAACCGGCCGTTTCCCGGCTGTACGATTACAGCCTGCAAAGCTATCAGGGACTGGTGCGGGCCGACGGTTTCGTCTCCTTCTTCTCCCAGGTCACCCCGATCGACATCATCGAATCCAGCAGCATCGGTTCGCGTCCGGCCCGCCGCACCGGCAAACGCACTTTTGAAGATCTGCGCGCCATCCCCTGGGTATTCAGCTGGAGCCAGTCCCGCTTTTTCCTGACCGGTTGGTACGGTGTTGGCAGTGCGCTTGAAAAGCTGCGGGATGAGGACCCGGATTCCTTCAAAATCCTGAAAAAACATGCCGTCGCGTTCATGCCTTTCCGCTATATCATCACCAACGCCTCCTCTGCCATCGCCCTGGCCGACACCGGCATCATGGAATGGTACGCCGGTCTTATGGAGGATGCGGATATGGCATCAAAATACCTGGAACAGATCACCGGGGAGTTTCACCGCACAAGAAGCATGCTTGAGCTGCTCTACGGACACGAGCTTCGGTCGCGGCGCCCCCGCATGTACACCATGATCGGCTTCCGCAACGAACATCTGCGTCCCCTTCACAAGATGCAGATCCGGCAGCTGAAGAAATGGCGTGCTCTCCGGCGTGAGGAGGATTACGCCCGCGCCGACGAGATGCTGCCCGACATGCTGCTGGTGCTGAATGCCATCGCCGGCGGCCTCGGAACCACCGGATGACCGGACGAAAACAGGCAGTCCCTCTTGCAGCATTTCAGAAACCTTGTTAATGTACCATTCACGAAGCCTGGTTTTTCAGGGCAACCCTAGCCGCTGCAACGACTGGAATGCGCCATATGTGCTGCATATCGCCCAAGTATGCAACATGCCTGCTCGCCATGATCCTGATGCTTTCCGGATCCCGGCCCCTGCATTCGTTCACCTTTCCGCATGCCGGCGCGCTAGCACAGCCATCCTGCAGCATGCCATCCATCCCGGCATCCACCCCGGCATATACCGCCAGCCCGCAGGCCGATTTGCCGATCGGCTCGCCATTTGACACTCAGGCTGACCCCTGCAAGCCATTTGAAGATCAGTTTGAGGAGATCGGCGACCTGCTGAAGTCCGGGCGCTGGACCGATGCCGAGGTGTTGCTGCTGCAAATCAAGGCCGAAGCTCCTGACTGCGCCCTGATACCGCTGTTCCATGGCCGCATCCACTATTACCGCAAAAACGACAGGCAGGCGCTGGCGCTGTTCAACGATCTGGCCGACCGCCACCCCGGACTGCACCAGACCTATCACTTTCGGGGCCTGATTTATCTTGAACAGGGATTGCATACCGTAGCCCTGGAAGAGTTCCACAAAGTCATGATGGCCAAATCCACCATCGGTTCGGGCTATTTTTTACGCTACATTTTCCCGTTCCTTGAAACAGATGGAAAACTGGACCCCGTCCACATCGACTCCATGCTTCAATTCGTCACCGATCCGGCCTCAAGATATCTCACAAGAGGGTTTCTCGCATTCTACCAGGATGATTTTCCCGCAGCACTGGACTACTTCAAGGCTGTTATCGCCGACAGGCCGGATCATGCCGGGGCCTGGCTCTATGCGGGCCGCTCCTACGAGTCGATGCGCTGGGCGCTGGAGGCCTACCACTGCTACAACAAAGCCATCGACATCGACAATACCTTTGCGCGTGCCTGGCTGCAGCGCGGACTGACAAAAATAAACGAAGGCAACTGGTACCGGGGCTGCCGGGATCTGCGCAAGGCCAAAGAGCTGGAATATCCCGCTGCCGACATGGCCATTCAAAATTTTTGCAAAAGAGGCCGATTTCAGTAGAATTCAGTAAATTAATCAGACCATATTATTGTTAGGACATAGCGACTATGTCCTGTCACCATCGCAATTCCAGAGCAATTCCAGAAAATGAAAAACCTGTTGACCCTATTAGTGATCATGACCCTGACCGCCGGATGCAGCCCCACTGACAACAGCCGAAAGGCGCCTTCAGAAACTGATACCGGCTCCTCTGCCGCCTCAGCCACGGAAACCGGCGCAACCCTCGTGGCAAACAATCCGGAATCCGCAACCCTGCTTACCTATCCGGAGACCCGGCGCGATGACATCATTGACGAATACTTCGGAACCAAAGTACCGGATCCGTACCGCTGGCTTGAAGACGACTTGTCGGAAGAAACGGCGGAGTGGGTCCGGGCACAGAACGAGGTCACTTTCGGCTTCCTGGAGCAGATCCCCTACAGCGAGCAGATCCGGCAGCGGCTTACCGCCGACTGGGACTATGAGCGCATCAGCGCACCCACGCGCCACGGCGACTGGTACTATTTCGCGCGCAATGACGGCTTGCAGAACCATTCCGTGATCTACCGTTCAGTCGAACCCGGCGGCGAGGCCGAGATTTTCCTGGACCCCAACACTTTTTCCGACGACGGTACCACCTCCCTTGCCAGCCTGAGCTTCACCCGCGACGGCTCCCTTGCCG
>SKNT01000237.1 GCA_007120385.1 Balneolales bacterium | reverse complement strand
GCCGCACAGATGGGCAACCCGTCCTATGGCGTCTTTCCCGCGCCGCTTTCCTGGGACTATGTGGATGAGATCTGCCGGGAGCATGGCCTGGACGGACTTTTTTCACTGGAGTTTTTCGACACGAAAAGCGATATCAACTACAGTACCAACCGTGTGACCGTCAAGGGTCCGCTTGGCGTGGAAATACCCGCGCTGGAACACGTGGCCGAGGTGCGCACCACCATCAAGACCGGATGGCGCATATACGATCATTCCGGCAGAAACATCATCGACGAGTATGTGAGCATTGAGAATGTGGTCACGGGTGGGAGGGGCATCAATCCGGCCGAGGCAGCCAGGGCCGTCACCGGCCGCACCGAAGCGGTGCAGACCATCAGCGGGCACACCGGAAGGAATTACGCCCAAAGCGTACTGCCCTACTGGACCCGCGTGAGCCGCGATTACTACGTGCGCGGCAACAATAGCTTCAAGATGGCAAAGCGCAGGGCCCAGACCGGCAACTGGGACGGAGCCGCCGAACTATGGTACAGGGAGACGCAAAATCGCAAAAGCAAGATTGCCGGACGGGCGCACTATAATATGGCCATCATCAGTGAGATCAACGGGGAGCTTGACGAGGCAATCGAATGGGCGGCCGTGGCCTACGAGGACTTTGGCGACAAGCGCGCCCTGCGCTACCTGAGAACCCTGCAGAACAGACAAGCCAGGGCAGAGCGGCTGCGCATACAGGGGCGTTGAATTGTACGGTGTACGCCCGAAGTATACAAAAATCGACCATCACCCGATGTAAGCGCCCATACCGGATCTAAGTTCGACTGACGCAGGATCTAAAGTTCAGAAGAGGAAAAACCGAAGTTCGCGCGGCGCAGGGCCGAAGTTCGCACGACGATGCCCAGGTCCCGCCAGATCAGTTGATCCCCAGTTGGGAAAGAAGCGATGAAAATCCACCCAGGTCCTTGACCTCCAGCACCAGCAAAATGCCATTTTCAGGGTTGTCCAGATCCGCATCGGCAATGATCTGATCCATAACGACTTTTGTCTTGTCCCTTGGTGTGAGGATGAATACGATCTCTTTTGGATTCTCGACCTCCACACTGAGCAACTTGAAACTCTTCTTGCCCACAGTTCCCTGAACATTGAACGCCGTGTAGACATGCGTATCAGACTTCTTGCAGGATTCGATGACAATGTCATGCTGCTCGGCATCAATGATTGCCATGATCAGATCGTATTTTGACTCTGATTTTTCATTCATAGTCATTTTTTTATGCGCGATTACGGACTCCAAATTTTCTAATGCACTTACTGTCTAATCACGATGAACACTAAAACCCTCTATGATCATTCACAGTACACCTTCACCGCCTGGTGCACACGCCGGGCAAACGCCTGGCGAAACCACTCCGGTTCCACCACCTCCAGCTGGTACAGGTGCATCAGCAGCTTCTGTTCGAACTCGAAGTTGGGTACAACGAGATAGCGCACCGTCCACCACTCCCCGCTGCGATCCACGATCTCCTGTGAATCATGGATCGGCAAACTCAGCAGATATTTGCCGGTCAGCTCCGTGCAACGGATAGTCACCGCGACCGGATCGCCGGCGCTGAAAGTCACCCCCACCGTGTGGGCGAATATCTCGCGGACATACGCCTCCCGGGTGCGCTCAAACGTTTCGGGCAACACATCCAGCCGGTGGATGCGGTCCAGCCCGTAGTTTTTCGGCTCGCTCTCCCCTTCCGGAATGCCGACCAGATACCACCGGTACTGGTATTCACGCAACAGATAGGGCCTTAGCGTCACATTTGTGGACTCGTCGCGATCAAACTTCTGATGGGTGATGCCGACAATCCGGCGGTCCCGTATGGCTTGCAGCAGATCCCGGATGTGCTCCTTTCCGGAGAAAAGGTGCACCGAGTCAAAGTCCAGGTACCGGATGGCCCCGCGACCGTCACGCAGCGATTCGGTAAGGATGTCCGCCGTGCGCACCAGGCCCATGAACCGAAGAAACCCGTTCACATCCAGGCTCTTCTCCCGGTTGATGCGGTAGCCGCGGTGCCGGCGGTCATACTCGATCTCAATGCCGTATTCGTTGCGGATGTGACGGATGTCACGCTGCAGAGTGCGCCCCGAAATATCCAGGTCGTGGCGGCGCAGGAATTCCTGCAATTCCCCGAATGACGGATACCAGTCGTTGTTGATCTTCTCTGTGAGCAGCAGATAGCGTTTAAGCATGATCCCGTGTGGTTTCATCAGCCGGTACCCGGACCGCAAACCGGCCGGGCCGCTGTTGTTCTCATTTCCAGTTTAATAGTGACTCCCTCTGATACGGTAAAACCACATCCAATATAACACCGGAGCGGACAATCCCTCCAGAAAACTCGAAAACCAGGGACTGTCCGGCCGGTGGCGCTCTTTCGCATCTTTCAATTCAAAATTTTTCCGAAAAATGCTTGTGGATGCTGCATCCTGCATACACCGTAACTTACGCACCGGCTGCGACAATAGATGTCGTACTGCCGGACAGACTACCTGCGGGCAGACTACCTTTCTGTTGCAATAGCCGGCGGAGCTACTTCGTCACCAGTCCGCCCAGCCCGCCAAAGACGGTATTGCCCCAGATCCAGCCGCTTTTGCTGCACGTCAGCGTGAAAGCGATAAATGTGCCGTTTCTCAAAAATGATATGCCAGTCCCAGGAAGAACCTGCCCGTCGTGGCATCACCGTCGGCATCGAACGTGACCGAGCCGATTTTCACCTCCGATATGCTGATCCAGCTGTGTGTGTAGTTTACATCAAGGGCCAGTTTTTCTGACAGGAAGAACAGTCCTCCCAATCCCAGGCCAAAGCCCGCTCCGTTGATCTCAAAGTTATCATCCTGCGCAGACATGCCCAGGTAGGAGCCCCGTACAAACGGGCGGAACCTGTTTTCCACCGATCTGAAAATCCACTGAACGCCGATATCGAAGTGCCCGAGTCCGTAACTGTCGCCGACATCCGGACTGATGCTTGAACCGTCCAGTTCGATAAAAGCACCGAAGTTCTGGTTGAAGTTGTAGCCGACCCTCAGGCCGAGGCCTCCACCCGACTCGGTGTCCGAGTCCTCCAGAGACCAGGCGGCTCCGAGCAGCGAGGCGCCGATGAAAAAACCTTCCGTGTCATAAACCGGAGCATTCAGCGCCTGTCCAATTGAGGCGCTTGTGAACAATACAAGGACGGTGATACCTAATAATGTCTTCATTAGATTAGTATTTCGACTTGATATTACAGAGATGCGGCACGTGCTTCACTGCGGATGTAGATGCTGCCTCCCCCACGAGGAAATTAATATTTGGGCTCAAGCCCTTTGCCGGTGCCCGCACCAGTGCAAGTGACTGGCCATAATATTTCACCAAATGTACATCAATTCCTGTCAGCTTCCAACGGTTCTGCCGGAAATTTGCAGACGGTATTCCGGATTTGGCCGATACCTGGACCGGCCAGAAATTCGGTGCCATGTTGGCCGGGGACCTGGCTTCAGATGACCGCCTGTTTGGGATTGGGGCCATACTGGTTGGATTTGGAATCGCTGTCCTGCGCCATGAAAAGCAAAAGAATGACCACACCGATGAACGGAAAGAAGGTTGCCAGCAGCCACCATCCGCTGCGGTCGGTGTCGTGCAGCCGTCGGACCGAGACGGCTACGGCGGGAAGAAGCACTGCCAGGCTGTAGATGGTTGAAATCATTCCGGAAGTGCCGGCAAGCCCGTCAATGATCCTGAGAACAATCAGGATGATGAAATGAAACAGCATGAACGACCAGTACTCCGTTCTGCGCGAGCGACCCTCAAATACGGCATACTGCCTCAATACTTCCAGATACCAATGCATGCTGCCTCCAATTCTGCGGCACTGTGTGTTGTGACAACTGATGACAGGAAGGCTTTTAGTTGCCCGACCCCCTGTTCAACCCCTAAGATTCACGTAATCGACTATTTGATAACTAAAGTAGCAAAGGCGGAGATCAAATTCTCTGATTTTTTTTTATCATTTTTCCACGGGATGTGCGCCTGATTCGGCACACCGGTCCGCATGCTCCTGATGCAGAGCAGCTTGCTTTGCACGCCAGCAGTTACGATATTTTTCGCAATGAATATTTTCGCAAAGAATAATTCGATCTTTCTAAAATGAAAAATCCATTCAAATTCGGAAGCGTGGTGGATGGCCGGCATTTTGCAAACCGCAGGCAGGAGATCAAACATGTCAAATCCATCCTGAACAGCGAAAATCACCTGATCCTCATCAGTCCGCGTCGATTTGGAAAAACCAGCCTGGTCTTCAACGTAACACGCAAACTGCGAAGACCGGTACTGCACCTCAATCTGCAGATGGTGACTTCCCCGGAGGATTTCGCCCGGCAGCTGGTCAACCGCATTTTCCGGCTGTTTCCATTCGAAAGGGTGAAGGAATACATCAAGAATTTCCGCATCGTGCCCGTCATCAAATTCCATCCGGCCAGCGGCGATACGCAGATATCATTCTCGACCGGATTCGCGGACAGCCGGGACGCAACGATTATCGAGGACGCCTTTGACCTGCTTGAGCGGGTGGCATCCGGAAAAAAAATGGTGGCGGTCTTTGATGAATTCCAGGAGATCCTGCGGCTGGACAATACCCTGCCAGCCGTGATGAGATCGGTCATGCAGCATCACAAAAACATCAATTACGTGATGCTTGGCAGCCAGGAATCACTGATGAAGGAGATGTTTGAGCGTAAAAAATCGCCGTTCTACCATTTCGGAATGGTGATGTATCTGGACAGAATCCCGGAGGCGGAGTTCCGAAAGTTCGTTGCCAGGGGTCTGGAAGGCGTCTGCTCGGAACCCGGGAACGCGGCAGCGCAGATTCTCGGTGTATCACGTTCCCACCCCTATTACACCCAGCAGCTTGCGTACCGGGTGTGGGAGCTGATGAACAGCCGGGAGGCTGGTGAGCAGATGATCAGTGAACCGAAGATCAGTGAACAGAAGGCTGTGGAACAGGCCGTTGACGAACTGGTCATGATGCACGACATCGACTATGAACGCCTGTGGCACACCTTCAACAATACCGACAAGAAAGTGCTGGTCGGATTGTCCGAGAGCCGAAAGGAGCCGCTTTCAGCGGAATTCACCCACAAGATCGGCATCGCGTCCACCAGCACCGTTTTCAGCAGCCTCAAACGGCTGCAGGCGGACGGCATCGTCATTAAACAAAAATCGGATTATGAAATCGATGATCCCTTTTTCTCGCACTGGATCAACGCCAAAAGGCAATAGTCTGCCAGCCATGCCTGATTGCCACACCACAGCCCGGCGCCTGCCGGTTTATCGCATCTTTATAGTGGCGGTTTGCACCGTTTGCCTGCTGAACGGGCCGGCAGCATCCGCGCCACCTGCAACCCTTCCGCCGGACCATGCATCATCGCCGCCCGCATGGTCACTCTCATCGGTGAGCCTGAACACCACCGCCAACGTCAACGACACCCGCTTTCACCGCTACTGGCAGCCGCAGCCGGGAATTGCGGTGCGCTGGGCAATGCCCTTCTATTTCGGCGAGATCGAGGCCGAAGCCGGCTTCCATACCTTCTCCGCACGGGATGAAGCGCAACCCGGTTTCCATATGGCCTCACTTTCTGTTGGATGGGGGCTGCGGCATCATTTCAAGGAACGGATATCGGCCATGGCCGCTTTCCACTTCGGAACCGACACCATGAGGTTTGGCTCCGGCTCCGGCTCCGGATCTCCCTTCTCCGGACTGGAAACCGAATTCTCGATAACACCCGCAGCAGAACTGCGATACCACATCCACCCCGATTGGTTCCTGACCATGCGGGCCGGGCACAAACGCGTGTTTACCTACCACCGAATGGACCTGACCTATCTGTCCGTCGGCGCCGGATTCCGTTTTGCCACCCCCGGGCGGCTTCGCAACATCCTGAGCACTGCACCCACAGTCCGTCAGCCGGAACCACCGCCGGATGAACCGTCGGACACCAAAGCCGCAGACCCTTCCAGGCCGCCGGCTGAATATCCCACGGATCCCGCCCCACCCCGCCTGAAATCCGGCGAAACCATCATCACCCGCGATATGATTGAGGCCGCCGCCCTCACCCGGCTCAGTGACCTGCCCGGCCTCACCGGTGACTGGTACCTAATGAGCGTCAACGGCTTCGACAGCCAGGTTGCCCCGGCGGGACTCTCCGGATGGAAGCATCCCGCCTGGAAAGTGATGATCGACAGCCAGGAGTTCGACCTCAATTTCCTTGACGCCCAGTCCCTGAACCTGCTGCCGGTCAATCTGGTGGATATCGAGGAGGTCACCTTCCTATCCCGGCCGGGGTACGTGAACGGGGTCTGGTCGCCCGGCGGTTTCATGAAGATCACCACCCGTCGCCGGCATGAAGACGGCGCGGATCTGCGCGTGCGGATCATGGCCGGCAACGAGATCAACGACCCGGGTCCGTTCGAGTTCACCGGACTCCGCACACCCAACGAGGAACGCATCGGTCCGGAATATGAAATCAGCGCAGGGTACCGGTCCGGCCGCCATTTTGTGCGCGGCGGCATCCGCTACCAGGAGCACAAAAGCACCGACACACCCATCGACCGGCGCATCAAGCTGATGCGTGTCACCGGTCCGGATCAGTACCGGGACGCCGTCAACCACGGGATCACATCATACGTGCAGGCCGGCTCCGACCGCGGCCGCATCCGCCATCAGCTATTCGCCTCCCTCACCCGCATCCACGATTTCCATTTCTTCTACCTGACCGGCCATGAAGTCCCCGTTTTCTGGAATTTCTACCACGCCGGCTGGTCCGGAACCGCCGAAATCACCGATCGCCACCGGATGCAGTGGCAATCCTCGCTGAACAGCCGAACGGCCCGGTACAAGCCCAACCGGTTCGGCCTCGATTTTGACGTGCCGGTCCAGACCATCCGCAATCGCGTTATGGTCCGCTCGGATTCCGGCCCTTCCGGCTACACCGCCGGCGTATCTCACATGTACTTCCGCGACCGCGGCAACGGCAGCCTGGACGAATCCTTCCACCTGACCGATCTGTTCGCTTCCGGGTGGATGGCGCTTTCGCCCGCGTACCGCATCGAAATCCAGGCCGGCGTTCAGACCGATTTCACCGATACCGGCTACCGGGCGGCGATGGAACACCAGATCCGCATCCACCCGGACCTGCACCTATCCGGCCGCCTGAGCTGGCACGATATGCTCCGCCGCGAGCAGCCCGATATCTGGATGCGCCGCAATGTCACAAATCGGGTTCTCGATTCCCCGGCGCATTTCACCGGACCCGGTTCCCGACAGATGCTCCACGGATCCCTGGGCGTTTCAACCCGGCTCGGCGCGGAAACCGATGTGGCCGCCGACCTCTCCCTGACGCGACATAGAAACCATTTCCACAGCCGGCATCAATACCGCATGGTTCCCGATTTCCAGTGGTTCGGATACGAGCTCAGCTTCCCCGGGGGACACTCACCGGTTGTCGCCGGCCTCACCGTGATGCTATCCGACCGTACCTTCGCGACCTTCCGCCACCAGCTCTCATACCGCTTCCAGGAGGAGATATCGGGCGGAGATCCGGTTGGATTCGACCTGTTCTCCCGGCACCGGGTCACTCTGGGCAGCACGTGGAGCCCGATCCCGGGACTCGATTTCCGAGTGGATGTGCGTGCGCAGTCGGCCGTCACCTGGCCGGAGTTTGAGGAGGTGGACGGGCAAACCTACACCGATATAAACGAGCTGGCTTTCTACACCTACAGCAATACCACCGGCCCGTTCGTAAACCTGGATGCGGCCGTGGGTAAAAATTTGTGGGACAATCGCCTGCGCATCTCCTTCCGCGGCACAAATCTGCTCAACCAGGGCTACTTTCTGTATCCGGCCGGTCTGGATTACGACCTGACCTTTTTTGCACAGATTGAAATAAGCCTGTGATATCAAGGAAATCTCCTGTAAATATCTGTTTATATTTCGCGCTTAAGGCAATATAAACAGAATCCGAAATCCCAAATGATAATGAACAACATCCTCAATCGCGCTCTGTGGTTTCTTGGTGGACTTACCATCGCCCATTTCCTGTTCGAATGGATCTTCAGCATGATGAGCAATTCCGCTGCTGCCGTGTCCCTGAGTGCATCCCGATTCGGGATATACGCCGCTATCAGCATCGCCTATGCCTTCTTCCGCTCCAGCCCTCATCTGCTGGAAAAGGACAAGGTGCTCAACTCATGACAGACCGGGTATCCGCAATTGCCGGCCGATTGCCAGTTCGGGAACACCACCAGCCAACCATTTGTTATTATTGAACCATGCTGGAACTCCATCGCCCACATAACGACCCCGGATCCGACGAAATCGAAGACCGCCTCAAAGAAATGGTGGCCGCCTATCGCGTATTCAAATATTCCGTGAAGCCGTCAAAGAAAAGTGGCGCTCCCCTGCCCCATTTGCGCGAAGGCGACAAAATCATATCCGGCCGGGAGGATACGGATCGGTACCTCAACGAGCTTGAACGCTTCATGCGTGTGCAGCACACTTACAGCGCCGACGCCTGCTACATCGACCCGGAAACCGGGGAAATCTGCTGACTCCGCCAGTTCTGCCCCTGTCATGCAGTCCGGTTTCGGACCACACAGCCAGCAATTGGCCCGACAACAAACCACGAGGTGTGCATACCTGTCAGAAATGCCAGCCGCAGAGGTTCCAGTAGTGCAGGCTGGACAGATAGGCAGCCGAAAGCATAACGAACAGAACCGGCAGCACCCACCCGTACGGGGAACGGTCCGACCGCACCAGAACCACCGCCAGCGCCACTGACAGCACAACCGCGACCCACGGCAGCAGGTTGGCCACGTAGAAAATATCCGGCACCCCGTAGGCGAATCCCGTGAATACTTCGTACATCGGAATCGAAAGTCCGCCCAGCAAAAGCAGCAGCATCTGCAGCACGAAGACAACGGATACCGTCAGGGTGAGAGTCGAAACCGGATCAAGGTGAGCACTTTTCCTGCGCAGCACCCGGACCGGCAGGCGGATCATGTAGAACAGGATGATACCGATGAAAATCAGCAGCGTCGCTATCTGAAAACTGCGCTGGATGGTGGCGCGCTCGAGGAACCGGATGCGCTCAAGCGCGGAGCGCCCCGAAGTGAACACATGCGTTATGCGTCCTTCCTCCTCGCGGAACGCCAGGTGATAATCGTCGTCGATGGATGCGAACAGCAGCGTATCCACCCGCACCAGCCGCCGCGTTGCTCCGGTATGGTGGGGCATGCCCAGGTAGCCGTCACCGGTCACCCAAAGCGACATCTCACCCACCATGCCCATCAGCACGCCGGTCTTGGTCATGGAACTGCGGTTGTACCGCGTATCGCGGAAATGCCCCGTGAAATCGCTCAGCGGACGTCCGTCATCGAACGGTTCGGTTTCCGCTGTGGCAGCTGTTGCGGCGGGCCCGGGCGCCGCATCCGCGTCTGCCGCCACATCCAAGTCGGGCACATCTGCGTCCGGCACAATCGCGTCCGGCACAATCGCGTCCGGCACTTCTGCATCCGCCGTATCCGCGTCCGGCAAAAACTCATCCACCAGTCGTCCGGTCACGTCGGACACAAACCATGCGTTCATCGTATTGGTGAACACGAACAGGGCCGCATTGTGCTCCGGGAAGATCATCATCCGGGTCATCAGGCCGGGATACCCTCCGTCATGGGACACGACCCGGTGTCCGCCCCACTCCATCACCATCCACAAAAATCCCACGCCATCATCCAGGCGCGGATGATGGGTGAACTGGACCTGGGCAGACCACAGGAACAGCTCACGCAATGCCTGCTGCGCTTCCGGTAGTAAACCCGGCGCCGTCACGAACTCCAGGAACCGGACGATGTCGTCCGTGGTGGCGAGCATCTGTCCGGCCGGACCGTCTTTCAGGTAATCAAACGGCACCTCCGACAGCTCCCCGCCCATCGGAAAATACCCGGACACCACCCGCTCAAGGTCGCGCTCATCAGGATCGAACGTGGTGGCATCCATCCCGAGCGGACGGAAAATGCGGTCGGTCACCACCTCGTTGAACGCGGCACCACCGGCCCGTTCCACCAGATAGCCGGCCAGCATCACGCCATAGTTGGAATACGACGTGACCTCGCCCGGCGGAAGGATCCGCCAAGGCAGCAGTTCCCGAACGTTTTCGCCAAGCGGAGGAAGCTCCTCGCGCGTCCGCACGCTTTTACCGATGGAAAAATCGTCGAGACCGGGCGTATGTGTAAGCAGGTGCCGCAGCGTGACGTGGCGGTCGAACGTATCCGGAAACAGCGGCGGATCAAACCAATCGTTCACATCAGTGTCAAGGTCCAGCCGCCCCTCCTCCACCAGTGACAGCGCCGCCAGTCCCGTAAACGGCTTGGCAATGGAGCCAATGCGCATGAGCGAAGTTTCCGGGTGGATGGGCGCCTGGTCGTGCAACGTACCGTAACCGTGGTTCAGCCGGTAGGCCGGCTTGCCGTCCTGCACCCAGACAACCACGGCGCCCGGGGTGTTGTGCTGTGAGGCCAGCCGGGCAATTTCGTCGTCAAGGTGTGCCCGGGAATCCGGTGACTGCGGATCCGCGGGTTGCTTTGCCTGAGCGAAGCCCGCCAGCATGCCCATCCACAACAGGCAAATCAGTAATAGTTTTCCCATATCCCCCTCTTCAATATTTTTTGCTTTCAATCCTGCCGGAACGATGCCGGGCAACAAGATCCGGCAAATCTCTCACCTTCTGCGCGTAAGCATTCCGACCACAGCAACAAACAGCGTGGCGCCAATAATCGACCAGACCACCGGGAATGTCACATCACCGGCACGAAATGTAAATATTTCCGGCAGGTTGAAAAAATCCGCCAGTCCCATGCCAATCAGCGCCCCGATAAAGCCGATCACGATCGACAGCAGGCATCCACCGCGGCTGTACCCTGAAATCGCCTGTCCGATGGCCCCGCAAATGCCGGCAATGGCCAGCAAAATGATAAATTCCCAAATGCCCATGATAAATCGGTTATATTTAGAGTTGCAGTTGCATATAAAATACAATATCTCCTTGAAATTCCCTGAACTAACAGGAACGTAATCCGCCATGCGGCATTCCAGCAACCCCAGGCACACGCAAACCAGCAAACAGTCCCATGATCAGCTCAACTTGCAATGGCGATAACCAGGCGAGGCGAGGCGCCGCGCCGTGACAAGCGAATTCACCGGTCGGATATCCTTCCGGAAAAATTGCAAAAAAATGCGATTTTTCGTTTTTTTGGCAGCGGATATTAACCCGCCTAGAACCAATCAACAGTAACAGACAACAAAAGGACACTATTATGGGACGAGAATTTGAACTTTTCAGAAGCAAAGAGCGTAAAGGACGTCAGGAAGTCGCGGATTTCCTGCACCAGCTGGCCGATAAAGTGGCCTCCGGAAGCCTGGTCCTCAAGCAGGGGCAGGATGAAGTCACCCTCCAGCTGCCCGAAAACGTGATTCTCGAAGTGGAGGTCGAAGAGGAGCAGAAGCGTAAAAAGGGCCTCCAGCACAAGCTGGAGATTGAACTGAAATGGTACGACAACGATGATGCCGGCGGACCGCTGGAACTGGAATAACCCTCGGATCAGCACTGGATTTATCCCCGGCACATCCACAGACCCGGGCAGCATTATGCCCGGGCCGCTCTTTGATTACATCGGAGTCCGGAACGGATCCTCCTCCTCGTACTTCACTTCCTGAAACTTGATTCTCCAAGGCCGTTTTTTGAACGCAAGCCAGGAAAGGAATCCGACGGCCAGCGCCATCAGTGCGGAAAAGAACGTCTGAAACGGGAACCGGTCGAGCTCTCCGCTTTTTACAACGGCCAGGGATAACTCCGCCCGGTCCAGGACATTCAGAAAAAAACTGCGGACGGCATCGTCTGTCAGCGCATCATCTGTCAGCGCATCATCCGGATCATCCTCGATTTCGGCTGGTTCCGGATCAAGCGCTTCCGCATCATCCGGGACAACTTCGTCGGGCACCAGCTGGCCAAATTCCGGCGGGACCGCCCATTCCTCCTCGGGCAGACCGGGAGTGCCGCCCAGCCGCTCCGAAACTGGCGTCGCGGGCAATACATCCGGGCTCAAATGATCCTTGACCAGCACAGTGAGCACTACGAGGAATACGAGTGCCATCTGGACCCCCGAGACTGCGACATAATGCAGAAGCCGCATCGGCACTTTCAGCGGCGACGGGACCGTTTTGGCCTTTTCTCCGATATAAAACGGTACCACAAAGAGCAGCACGAAGGTTACGGCTGCGAATATGGTGCTGATACCCTGTCCATAATCACGGATATAGTAGTAGTAGATTCCGACCAGCAAACCCGCAAAAGCATACGGGAGGTTGATGAATCCCCAACGAAGCACGGTGAACACATCGGGCATTCGCCATCCCTCCGGAGACTTTTCCGCCTTTTTTTGCGGTTTTTCAGGCTTTTCCTGCGGCACTTCCACCTCTTCCTGCAATTTCGCCATAGAATACCTTTGCTGAATAAAGAAATGATGTGAAAAATATTGGATTCAGGATGTCACCCGCCGGTGCAGCCCGAAACGGAAAATAAGAAAATACTTTCAAAGAAACGGAACGGAAGGAAATTGTGCAGGCGTCACTTGTCCAGCGCCTGCAGAACGGCTCCGACATGGCTGTCCATTCGGAAATTGTCCACGTGACGCAGCACGATCTTCTTTTCCCGGTCAATCATGTAGGTGATCCGCCGCGAAAGCATTCCGAAAAGACCCAGCACTCCATATTTCTTGTGGATGGCGCCGTCGGTGTCGGACAGCAGCGTGTAAGGGAGATCGTGCTTGCCGATGAAGGATGCGTGGTCGGTTTCCGTATCCCTGCTCACTCCGGCAACTTCAACGCCGTGCTGCAGAAGGGCGGCATAATTGTCACGAAAGGAACATGCCTGGCGCGTGCAACCGGGCGTATCATCCTTCGGGTAGAAGAAAAGCACAAGCGGCCCCTTTTCCAGAAGGGTATCCAGGCTCACAGGACGGCCCTGCTGGTCCGGGAGCGTAAAATCAGGTGCGGTATCGCCAGTTTTCAATGGCATGGGTGGATGAGCTATCGGATGGATGTATCGTCTTTTCCCCGAATACGGTACGGTGAGTGCCCGTATGCTGTCATTATTACGCAACTCAGCCGGAAATCATTCCCGCGCGGCATTGACCTGATCCGGCTTCGACGTAATCCAGCTTCAACGTAATCCGGAATAGACCAGATCCGGCCTACTCCTGATCCGGCATGGACGCAACCCGGCATTGCACAGATCGGGCGTTTCGATCCTTTGCATGATCCTCCCATGACTTCGTCTGTCAGGGGACGTGTGATTGCAATAGCAAGTAACTATATTATTTCTGCCAGATTACTGAAATTTCCTGAACCCCTGAATTGTCAAGCCCATGCACCTCCATTTTCTGCTTGTGCTGCTCACGTCCGGAGTCCTCTTGATGACCGGCGCCGTGCCCAGTCCGAACCGTACGGATCCGGCACAAACCGGCAGCATAGCCGGCGATGCTCCCGATGGCGACGCTTACAACTACGACATCCTCATTCGCAACGGCAGGGTGATCGACGGCACGGGAAACCCGTGGCACCCTGCCGATATCGGCATCACCGGCAATCGCATTGCGGCCATGGGAAGGCTGACGGATGCCTCGGCCCGGCGCGTGATCGACGCATCCGGTCTGGTTGTAACTCCGGGCTTCATCGACCCGCATACCCACGCCGCAGGCGGACTTGCAACGGAGGAACTGAGCCACGCCCGCCCCCTGCTGTCCCAGGGCGTCACCACGATCCTGGCCAATCCGGACGGCGGCGGACCGGTGGACCTCGAAGCGCAGCGCCGCGACCTGCTGGAACATGGGATCGGCGTGCATGTCGGCCAGCTCATCCCCCACGGAGCCATCCGCCGGGAGGTCATGGGCACGGCAAACCGCCATGCCGAACATGCAGAGCTGGAGCGGATGAAGGCGCTGGTACGGCAGAGCATGGAAAACGGCGCATTCGGGCTTTCAACAGGCATTTTCTACGTACCGGGCAGCTTCGCGCCCATAGAGGAATACATCGAACTAAACCGCATAGTTGCGGAATTCGGCGGCGCGCATCAGAGCCATATCCGGGACGAGTCCGACTACACCGTCGGGGTGGTGTCGGCCGTGGACGAGATCATCGAAATAACCCGCCAAACCGGCGTCACCGGCATCGTCACGCACATCAAGGCGCTGGGTCCCGCGGTGTGGGGCGCCTCCGACGAAATCAACCGCAACATCGCACGGGCGCGTTCCGAAGGGCTGCCCGTGTTCACCGACCAGTACCCATACGCGGCTTCCGCCACCAGCATGATGGCCTCCCTGGTGCCTGCCTGGGCCCGCGAAGGCGGCAATGAGGTGTTCCACAGACGCCTGGCCGACCCCGCCGGACGGGAACGCATCCTGCAGGGCATCACCGAAAACCTGGAGCGCCGCGGAGGCCCCGAACGGCTGCAGTACCGACGCTTCAGACCCGATCCGGGCGTCGAAGGCCGCATCCTTGCCGATGTCGCCGCCGAACGCAACGTCCCTCCCGAACAGCTCATCCTATCGCAGATCGAAATCGGCAATGCCGGCCTTGTCTCCTTCAACATGCACAACGACGACGTGCGTGCGTTCATGACGCAGCCGTGGAACATGACCTCCTCCGACGGCGGCTACGTCCCGTTCGGCCAAGGCGTTCCACATCCGCGCAACTACGGCTCTTTCCCGCGAAAAATCCGCAAATACGTTTTCGAGGAGGAGCTGATAACACTGGAGGATGCGGTCCGGAGCATGACCTCGCTCACTGCCGGGGTCTTCGGGCTGCACGACCGCGGACTGCTGCGTCCGGGCATGATCGCAGACATCGTGGTGTTCGATCCGGACACCATCACCGACCGTGCCACCTACCGGGAGCCGCACCAGTACTCCGAAGGCATGGTTTACGTGATCGTAAACGGCGGCCTTGCCATTGACGGCGGTGAATTCACCGGCGACCTGTTCGGTGTGATCATTGACAAACGCCCGGACCTGTAACCCCGGCCTGCACGTATGTGCCACGCAAAACCGCATCCACCCGGCACCCAGCCCACATTCGCTACATCATCAGGTAGCGCTGGATGAACTTCCATATGAGAACGATGATGACGAGGGCAATTACGATTTCAAATATCTCCTGAATCATGGCTATCTATCTCCGCTTTGGATATTGTCCGGCCCGCATCACATCCCTGACCATATCAGTTGACTGAAGCCCGCCAAACCTGGCACTCTCTATATCACACTACGCAATGCGGTTGAAAAATCCAAGGTTTTCCGGTTTCAGGGTGGACCGGATTGCGGAAAAGTGGTATCATCTTTTTTCATCATAACCGTGGAACCATGAAATGAAACGAATCGGCCTGCTCCCGCGTCTCATTATCGGAATTATTGCGGGGATTCTCATCGGACTATTTCTCCCGGAGTGGACCGGACGCATCCTCTATACCTTCACCCACTTCTTCGGCGAGTTCCTGGGATTTGTGGTGCCGCTGATCATCGTCGGCTTCATTGCTGCCGGAATTGCCGAGCTGGGAGCCAAAGCCGGGAAGCTGCTGGCCGGAACGGCCGGACTCGCCTACGCATCCACCCTGGTCGCCGGCATAATCGCCTTTTTCATTGCCGCCGCCGTCATCCCCGTCCTGATTTCCCACGGCGATGCCGGAGATCCGGATGCGGCCGGACTGATTCCCTATATCGAGATCCAATTCCCGCCCATCATGGGTGTGATGACCGCACTGGTTACGGCTTTCGTATTCGGGCTGGGCATCAACACAGTCCGGCACGAGAAGACCCGGTCTGTGATGTTCGAATTTGTGGAGGAGTTCCGGACGATCATCGTCCTGGTTATCGTGAAGGTCATCATCCCCTTGCTGCCGATACACATTGCCGGGATTTTCGCCAACATGGCGGCCACGGGTGAGGCGTTTCAGACGCTGACGGTATTCGGACAGGTTTTTCTGCTGATCATCCTGATGCATCTGGGCTACCTGGTGGTGCAGTTTTCCATTGCCGGGGCGCGCACAGGAAAGAATCCCATCCTTGCCCTGAAGAACATGATGCCCGCCTACACCACGGCACTGGGGACCATGTCCAGTGCTGCCACCATACCGGTCACCCTGCAAAGCGTGAAATCCAACGGGGTCAAAGAGCGTGTTGCCGAATTCGTGGTGCCGCTGCTGGCTACCATCCACCTTGCCGGCAGCACCATCACACTGGTTTCCTGCTCGGTGGCGGTGATCGTACTGGCCGGGGCCACACCTGCTTTCGGTGACTTCCTTCCGTTCATCATCCTGCTCGGGGTGACCATGATCGCCGCTCCCGGCGTGCCCGGCGGCGCGGTGATGGCCGCGCTCGGACTCATGTCATCCATCCTCGGGTTCACCGATCCGCAACTTGGCCTCATGCTGGCGCTTTACATGGCCCAGGACGGCTTCGGCACGGCCTGCAACGTTACCGGCGACGGAGCCATTTCGCTGATGGTTGATTCCTGGGTGGATGAGTCCCCTGATGCCGGTTGACCAGCCGCATCACTGCTCCGATTCCCGGAGTTCATCCATCATTTCGTGAAAACGGAGAAGAAGCCGAGGCTCCCTTTCAACAGCCAGATGGACTTCGGCGTAGCGCTCCTGCGTGAGACCCTGGTCTTCTATCACTGACAGGAATTGTTCGCGGTCGGAAACGGGATCCAGTTCCATTCTGTCGGCAATCAGGTTGATGTGTGCATATTTCTCAAGGTCGGCGTCCGTGATTTCCGGGATTTCCGGCGCCACCTCGCCTTCCAGGATGTCCTCGGCAGGGTCCGTTACCATGGAATCATCCGGCTCCTCGCTTTCACATGCCGCAAAGGTCAGGGAGGTTAAAAGAACTAAGATGAATGTGTATCGGAACATGGTTTTGATCTTTTGTATGAATTGAGTTTGTGCTGCAATGTACAGGCATTCTTGTTGTTATTGTAACTGGCAAGCAGGCGAAATATTCTGTGATTTTTCAGAAAGCGG
>SKNT01000179.1 GCA_007120385.1 Balneolales bacterium | reverse complement strand
CGGACGGCGAAACCGGATCTACGGAAATATCCGATTCAACAGAAACAATCGGCCAGGCAGTCGGACCCGGAAAAAAAACGGAGGTGGCATGACCTGGAGTGCTTTTCCTGCCGTATTTGCCGTTTCGGCCGGCCTCTGGGGTGCCGCCGTGGCGGGTGTGTATCTTGCCCGGCTGAAGCCCAGGGCGGAGATACTGGGACATCTGTTTTTCTGGGCCGGGATGGCAGTGCTGACCATCTTCATCCTGGGCCTGTGGGGAAGCCTGGATCGTCCGCCCATGCGCACGCTGGGCGAGACCCGCCTCTGGTACGGATTCTTCATGCCGCTGATCGGTTACCTCACCTGGCGCCGCTGGCAGCTCAGCTGGGTACTGGCCTACAGCATACTGATGGCCATAGTTTTTCTTGGCATCAATGTGCTTAATCCGGATGTTCATGACCGGGCACTTATGCCGGCTCTTCAAAGCGTATGGTTTGTTCCGCACGTGATCGTATACATTTTCGCCTATGCGCTGCTGGCCGTCTCGGCCATTGTAGCAGTCAAGGCCTTGTATGAGGGACGCCAAGGGTCCTTCCGGCAGAAAACGCTTACTCTTGCCGACAACATGGTCTATATCGGCTTCGCTTTTCTTACACTTGGCCTTATTTTCGGTGCCATTTGGGGCAAGGAGGCCTGGGGCCACTATTGGAACTGGGATCCCAAGGAAGTGTGGGCGCTGCTGACATGGATCGTCTACCTGGCATATATCCATATCAGGGCACACCGCCCGGACCTGGTGCGTCCGGCCATGTGGACTCTTGCCGCGGCGTTTGTCGTCCTGATGGTATGCTGGTTTGGCGTCAACTACCTGCCATCAGCCCAGAACAGCATCCACACCTACTGATTCATCAGAAATATTAGCATCCCCGGGCACCGTCTGATCAGAAACCACGCTAATCATTGCGGTTATGATCATTTCCGGTTTTTTTCATTTTTTTCTTGACATGTTCCTGAGAGGAATCCTATTTTAGGATAAAATACTCTTAAATACGTATAATGCATTTTTCGAAAGCCAGCACATACGGAATCAGGTCGGTAGCTTTCATGGCGGCAAAGCATGACAGCAAGATGATCTCCATAAAGGAGCTGAGCCGGGAACTGGATATTCCGCCGGCATTTCTGACCAAGGTTATGCAGCGGCTGGCATCCCGGAACATCGTACAGACGATGCGGGGGTACGGCGGCGGGGTGGCGCTTGGCAGGCCGGCCGGCGAAATCACGCTCAAGGAAATAATTACTGCGGTGGAAGGGGAAGAAGCCTTTCAGCCATTCGGGTTGGGCATACCGAAAGAGCAGATGGAGAAAACACCCGTTTTTTTCAAAAAATGGACCAATCTGAATGACAGTATCGATCTCTTTTTTTCCCACACGAAACTTTCCGAACTCTGTCCCGATGAAAGCCCCGGCTCTGCCGGAAGCTCAGCTGACGGCAAAACCGCAGACGGACAGGACGTTTCTTTGCGTCCATAATTAAGATAAAATACACTTATATCCATTAATAAATCACAACAGAACAAGCCATGCAGCAAGTAACGAGAATCCTGCTCCTGCTCATAATATCCGTGGTATACGCCGGTTGTGGCAACGGAGAAGAACGTGAAACAGAGGCCACCCGGGATGAAGCACCGGAACTGACCGAATTTGAACTGGAACACGGCATTGGGCCGGTCACCGAAAGACTGGATATCGGGGATCTCGATGTGGAACGCGCCCGTCGGGGTGCCGACATATTCGACCGCCGCTGCACGGCCTGTCACCGCATGGACCGCCGCTTTGTCGGGCCGCCCGTGGGTGATGTGACCGAAGTAAGGTCGCACGAGTTCATCATCAACTTCATCCTCAATCCCGAGGAAATGACCAACCGTCACCCGGTCGGACAGGAACTGCTCCAGGACTACATGACCATCATGCCCTACCAGAACGTGAGCAAGGAGCAAGCGATAGAGATTGTCGACTTTTTACGCTATTACGCTGAAACAGGTGAAGATCTGAGAGACTAACCCACTAAACAACCATTAACAACAGGAACCATGGCACAAAAAACAACCATTTGGAAAATCACATCATTGCTTCTGGGGCTCGGGCTGCTTGCAATGATCATGTACGGATGTCCGTCCCAGACGGGCATGCTGGACACGGGCGATGCCGCACAGCGGGTTTACGTAGCCCCGGGAGAATATGACGAATACTACGCATTCTTTTCGGGAGGATACAGCGGACAGATGAGCGTCTGGGGTCTTCCTTCTGCACGGATGTTACGCAACATTCCGGTCTTCTCGCAAGATCCGGAGTCGGGATACGGCTACTCCGAAGAGACCAAGCCGCTGCTGATGACCAGCTACGGATTCATTCCCTGGGATGACTCGCACCATCCGGATTTCTCACACACGGACGGAATGCCGGACGGCCGCTGGATCTTCATCAACGCCAACAACACCCCGCGTGTGGCGCGAATCGACCTGACTACATTCGAGACGGTTGAGACACTGGAACTTCCCAATACGGGCGGCAATCACGCATCAACGTTCGTGACGGAAAACACCGAATATATTCTCGGTGCCACCCGATTCAGCATCCCTTATGAGATGGACAAGGATGTGCCCATCGACACCTACAAGGAAAACTTTGACGGTTCCCTGAGTTTTATCGCCGTTGATCCTGAAACCGGTGAGATGAGTATGGATTTCCAGATTATCATGCCGCCGTATCACTACGACCTGGGTCGTGCCGGCAAGGGTCCA
This sequence comes from Balneolales bacterium, assembly GCA_007120385.1. Taxonomy (GTDB): domain Bacteria; phylum Bacteroidota; class Rhodothermia; order Balneolales; family Natronogracilivirgulaceae; genus SKNL01. Next base: position 14,371 of record SKNT01000179.1, on the reverse strand, counting down.
TCCGCCGACTGGGCTTTCTTCACCACCTACAACACAGAGCAGGCACACACCCTGCTGGAAATCAATGCCTCCGAGTTCGACAAGGATTACGTGGTGGCTGTCAACTGGCGAAAAGCACAGGAGTATGTCCGTGAAGGCCGCGCTCAAAGCGTTCCGGCCAACTATTTCCACAACCTGAAGGACAAGAACACGGGCATTGCCTCATCCACGGTTCACGACGAAGTGCTGCTCCTTGATCCGAAGGATGCACCCGACATGATCTACTTCCTGCCAACTCCCAAGTCGCCGCACGGGGTGGATATCGATCCAACCGGTGAATATATCGTGGCCGGAGGCAAGCTCGCCACCGTCATTCCGGTGCACTCATTCAGCCGCATGCTGGAAGCCATCGAAAACGAAGCGTTTGAAGAGGTGATCAACGGTATTCCGGTGCTAGAATACGATGCCACCATCATCGGCGAAGTGGAAAACCCGGGTCTCGGCCCTCTTCATACCGAATTTGACGGCGACGGAAATGCGTACACCTCGGTGTATATCTCCTCGGAAATCGTTAAATGGTCGCTGGAGACATTCGAAGTGCTCGACCGCATCGATGCCTATTACTCAATTGGTCACCTGATGATCACCGGAGGCGACACGCCGAATCCGGATCGCAAGTACTTGGTCGGTCTTACCAAGACAGCCCGTGACCGTTTCCTTCCGACCGGACCGAAGCAGCTGCACCCCGCCCAGCTCTATGATATCTCGGGCGACCGGATGGAACTGCTGCTTGACTTCCCGACGATTGGCGAACCGCACTATGCACAGGCGATCCTTGCAGACAAGATCAGGCCGAATGTAAAACAGATTTACGATCTGGACGAGAATCAGCATCCACACGCCGTCAAGCGTCCGCGTGATGCCCGGGTGGAGCGTGATGGTGATGTGGTAAGGGTTTACATGACCAACATTCGAAGCCACTTCACACCGGACAATATCGAGGGCATCCGTGTCGGCGACACCGTGTATTTCCACCTGACCAACATTGAGCAGGACTGGGATATGGTGCACGGGTTCGCCATCAAGGGCGCCAACAGCGGGGAAGTGCTGATTGCACCCGGAGAGACAAAAACCATCGTCTGGCATCCGCAGAGAACGGGCATCTATCCGTTCTACTGCACGGCATTCTGCTCGGCGCTTCACCAGGAAATGCAGGGCTATGTCCGGGTATCTCCTGCCGGATCGGACGTCCCGCTGACCTGGCGAACCGGCGATGAGTGAGGATGTTTGATCAGGCCGTACTGGCATGAAGAAGTGCATAACTGAGGTAAAATGGGCAGGATTGTGAAAGGTCCTGCCCTATTCAAATAACGAGAGAATCAAAGAATTGCTTCAATGAAAATATCTACCCGATTAGGCCTGATCATGGCCGCCCTGTTGCTGATACCGGTTTTTTTCACACCCATCTGGACCATCAAGCTTACGGCTCCGCAATATCCCCAGGGATTGGGAATGTACATATGGATAGATGACATCACCGGCCACGAGCGGCATGACATCCAAAATATCAATATACTGAACCACTATGTCGGGATGAAGGAAATCGACCCGGAACTGGTTAAAACGCTTGATATCATGCCATGGGTGGTGGGTGGACTGATGGCACTGGCCGTAATCTCGGCTCTGGCAGGCAAGCTCTGGCTGGCCTGGATCTGGGTAGTGGTGTTTATTGCAGCCGGTTCGGCCGGAATGGTGGATTTCTACATGTGGGGGTACGAGTACGGGCATGATCTGAACCCGCGTGCTGCCATCAAAGTCCCCGATATGAGTTATCAGCCGCCGCTGATCGGCAAAAAAACCCTGCTCAATATCACGGCCACATCGTGGCCCTACTGGGGCACGCTGTGGATCGGGCTCTCGCTGGCGGCCGGGACTGCGTCCACAACCTGGAATACGTTTTTCAGCAAAAAGTGACCCGTCATCAGGAATCAGGTGAGCCTGAAATGGATTGGGTTTAACGATTAGGATTGATAATCAGGATTAACCATCAGGATCAACAAAGCGATCAGAAGAAACAGAATGGAATCAGGTAACATCAACTTCAGAAGAGGAAGTCTTGCGGCGATGGCAGCCGCAGTGCTGCTTATATCCCTCTCGATGGCATGCAGCAGGGAAGGCAATGAACAGAAAGCGGACGGCGCAGTACCGCAGACGCAATCCCCGGCCATCCCGGAGCAGCTGCGTGACATTTCACCGGATGCATTTCGCACAAGCATCCCGGTTTCGCACTATTTCGGGAATGTGGAAGTCAGTCTGTACGGTGAGTATTGTGACCACAGCGGCAGGGAGCTGCGGAGCCGCCGGTACGGTGCGGTTGCCGTCTCGACTGACGAATCGGTACTCAGATTCCGGTCTGTGGAAAACCTGGTCTGGTACATGGAGGAAAACGGGCTCGACAATGGAGACTTCCGGATTATTGGAATTGTGGATTTCATCTCTGCCAGGCAGCTGATGAGACCGGAAGAACTGATGTTCCATCTGAGCAGAAACCTTCCGAGTCCGGGCGGATCCTGGGTGAGTGCCATGGACCCGGATGCCGATCCATCTCTGCTCTACAATATCGGAGAGGCCTATCCCGGAACCCGTCACTCCTGGGAGGAAGTCCGCTCCTTCCTGGCAGAACAACGGGCCGGTATTTGATTTTCCTGATAAAACTTATATTCTTATTAATGTATGACTTGTGAGAATTTGCAATGATGACCATATCCGTAATGAAAGAAAAGACGTTTCCGGTTCTGCTGGCGGCCTCAGTGGCACTACTGATAGTTGCGTGCGACCGCGGACCGCAAGAGATCCGTATCGGACAACAGGAGTGTGATCACTGCCGCATGATGATTAGTCAGGAGCATTTTGCCGCCCAGTTGATCACCGAACAGGGCAGGCAGTATGCCTTTGATGCGATTGAATGCATGGCGGCTTTCGTGGATGGAAGTGCCGGCGGGGAACTGGATATTCACTCTCTCTGGGTGCCGGATTTCCACGATCCTGGTAACTGGATTGCTGCGGAATCGGCCTGGTATGTGCAAAGCGACGGCCTGCGAAGCCCGATGGCACTGAATTTTTCGGCTTACACCGATGAGAGCACAGCGCGCAGCCAGCAGGCTGAGTTCGGTGGACAGGTTGTAAGGTGGACGGAGGTTCAGGCAATTGTCAGGGAGAGCTGGTCGGGCGGAAGCCATGGCCATAGTCACGATATCAGCCATATCGACACTCGTCATCATTGAAAACACAGAAAAAACTGCGGCTACTCATGCATCGGAGATTGTTCATATCTGCATGGCTTATCGTATCTGTCCTGACGGCCGGCATGGCATTCGGTATTTCTTCTTCAGCTGCTGCTTCTGCGATGTCATCCCTGTCCCCGGAAACCAGAATGGATGGTCAGGAAACCCGCTCCTATGGCACAACCCGGACCCTGGTAGTTGGAGATCGGGGTGCGTACGCAAGCATTGCCGACGCCCTTTCTGATGCCGCCGATGGTGACACCATACGCATTGAAGCCGGAACATACCGTGAATATGCATTGCTGGTGGACCGGAAGGTGACCATCCTGGGTGTGGGGCGCCCGGTTATTGATGTGGAAAACAACGGTGAAGGCCTGCGCATTACTGCTGACAGCGTGCACGTTGAAGGCCTGGAGATCCGCAATGTGCCGACAAGCCACAGCCGGGACCACGCCGCCATACGGTTTGAGCGCGCATCCGGCGGGAAAGCTATTGACAACATCCTGGATAACACTTTTTTCGGGATTTATCTGGCGCGTGCCCATGATATGGAGATCAGGGGAAACTACCTGCGGGCGTATCATACCCGGGAGTCCATATCTGCCAACGGGATCCACCTCTGGAATTCGAACAGGGCCGTGATATCCGGAAACGAGGTTTTCGGACACCGTGACGGGATTTACCTCGAATACGTCCAGGAAAGCAGCATCCACGACAATCACGTTGAAAAGAATATCCGCTACGGGCTGCATTTCATGTTCTCCGATGACTGCGTGTATCACAACAACCGTTTCGAGGACAACGGTGCCGGCGTGGCCGTTATGTACAGCAGGCGCGTCAAAATGACAAGCAACAAATTTATCAACAACTGGGGTGCTTCCTCCTATGGATTATTGCTTAAAGAGATCACGGACAGTGAAATATTTGAAAACGAATTCAGCGGCAACACGATTGGCATTCGATCAGAGGGGAGTGACCGCGTCAAAAAATACCGCAACCGATTTCACCGGAACGGATGGGCCATCAGGATCATGGCAAGCAGCATGGACAATCACATCACGGAAAACAATTTTATAGATAACGCATTTGATGTATCGACCAACAGCCGGCAGCAAAGCCGGAACACATTCGAGGCCAACTACTGGGACAAATACAGCGGTTATGACCTGGACGGTGACGGTTTCGGGGATATCCCGTATCGTCCGGTTCGGCTCTTTTCGCTCATTGTGGAAAGAAACCCCATGGCCCTGATGCTGCTGCGAAGCATGTTCGTCCAGATACTGGACCTGACAGAGCGCGTCATGCCAACAATCACACCGGAAACCCTGGTCGATGAAAAACCGCTCATGCGGAAGGTGGCATTATGATTTGCGTCAATGCACTGAACAAGAAATACGGTACCCTTCAGGCACTTTTGTCTGTGGATGTGGAGATGGAATCGGGACGCATCACCGCTGTTCTCGGTCCGAACGGGGCTGGCAAAACCACCCTGATTAAAAGCATTCTCGGCCTGGTGAAGCCGGACAGCGGAACCATCACCGTGGACGGAATACTGGTGAACGGTGAGAGCCAGTACCGTGAAATGATCGGGTATATGCCCCAGTTGGCACGCTATCCCGAGAACCTGACAGTGACGGAAATAGTAGACATGATCCGGGATATCAGAAAGACGGCATCATCCCGGAAACCGGTTCAGAATGACACACCGGATATGGAATTGTGGGATCGATTCGGACTGGATTCTGAAAAAGACAAGCCATTCCGCACCCTTTCGGGTGGAAACCGGCAGAAAGTGAGCGCGGTACTGGCTTTTCTGTTTCGTCCAAAAGTTCTGTTTCTGGATGAGCCGACGACCGGTCTTGACCCCGTATCCAGCAGTATCCTCAAGGACAAGATTCTGGCTGAACGCGATGGCGGAACCACCATCATTCTCACTTCTCACATAATGAGTGAGGTTCAGGAGCTGGCGGAACAAGTGGTCTATCTTCTGGAAGGGAGGATTTATTTCGAGCAGACGGTATCGGAGCTTCTGGAGGCGACCGGACAGACCACGCTTGAACGGGCCATAGCCGTCAAGCTGGGGCGCGAACCTGAAATGGTGACAGAAACGGGAGTAGCATCATGATATTGAAAATCCTGAAATATCAGCTTCGCGATGTGTTTCGCAGCCGCTGGATCATTGCCTATGTGCTTTTCTTCCTGGTGCTGACCGATGTGCTGTTCCGGTTCGGTGGAGACGGGCTTCGTGTGGCAACCAGCATGATGAATATCATTCTCATTGTCATTCCACTCGCATCAATCATTTTGGGGGCTTTCTACCTGTACAATGCGCGTGAATACATTGAACTGCTTTTGTGCCATCCGGTGAAGAGGCACCAGCTGTTCTGGGGGATGTTCCTTGGACTGGCCCTGCCTCTTGTTGCCGCTTTTGCGGGTGGAGTCATGCTCCCGTACCTCTATAATGCCGCCAGTGCCGATGCCTGGCAGGCCGCGCTGATGCTTGTGTTCACCGGATCCATGCTGACGGTCATATTTGTGGCCTTGGCCTACTATCTTGCGCTGCGGTTTGATGACCGTATCAAGGGCCTTGGACTGGCGCTCGTCATATGCCTGTTTTTCACCATCATTTATGACGGGATCATCCTCTTTGTGATCTATATCTTCTCAAGCTATCCGCTTGAAAAACCGGTTCTGGCGCTGTCCCTTCTGAATCCGATCGATCTCGGCCGTATTCTGCTTTTGCTGCAGTTTGATATCTCTGCGCTGATGGGACTCACTGGCGCGGTTTTCCGGGAGTTTTTCGGCACGCCGCTGGGCATGACCGTCAGTGTGGCGTCACTGCTCCTGTGGCTTGTGGTGCCGGTGACGGCCGGTTTCAGAAGGTTTCTGGTAAAGGATTTCTGAATGTTTTTTCAAGTTTTCTCCGGTTAAAGTTACGTTATCCATCAAAAAAAAGGTGGCAAATCATGGCTATACAATGTGAAATATACAAACCGTCCGGGGATCAGATCCCGGATCGCGGCATTCTGAGCGAAACCATCCACAAAAATGACCATACGGCACTGGTGGTCATGCACATTGCACCCGGGGAGGAACTGAACGAGCATTCCTCGAAATTTCCGGTCTGGATACAGACCATTGAAGGCAGGGGAATCCTGAAAACGCCGACTGAGGAGCACGAGATGCTGCCCGGCAACTGGATATATCTTGATCCGTCCGAGGAACATGCCGTGCACCCCGTCAGCGACCAGATCCTGCGGTTTGCCCTGGTCATCATGAAATGAGAGTGGACACCTTGCCCGATATCCCGGTAGCAGATGAATATGAATGACGCATCTGTATGGCAGTATAGACGAGTAATCTGGCTTTTTAGCGGTTGCGCCATGATTATGATTATACTGATAGTCGGTGGTTTGACGCGGCTCAACCAAGCGGGCCTTTCCATCACCGAATGGGAAGTAGTGCGGGGTGTGGTGCCACCGCTTTCCGAAGCGCAGTGGAAGGAAGTTTTTGAAACCTACAGGCAGTACCCGGAGTACCAGGAGATTCACCGGGGAATGACACTTTCGGAATTCAAGGTGATCTACTGGTGGGAATATTCCCATCGCATGCTGAGCAGGCTGCTCGGTGTTCTTTTTCTGGTGCCGTTTTTCTGGTTCATCATGAAACGCGCCATGCCCTCTGGCGATGTACTGAAACTTGCAGGCATTGCATTGCTTGGAGGCGTGCAGGCTTTCCTGGGCTGGTACATGGTGCAGAGCGGTCTGGATACCCAGCCGGTGGTAAGCCACCTGAGACTCGGAATCCACCTCGTTGTGGCATTCCTCCTGTTTTCCCTGCTCTGGACTATGGCGCTTAATCGCATTCCCGGACGGGTTGCAGGTTTAAAAACGCACAATTCGTCGTTCATTGGCAGAATAAGTCCTCTTCGCGCCGTAGTCCTGGCTGCCATTGTCCTGCTTTTTCTGCAGGTTCTGGTCGGCGGGTGGACGGCCGGGCTTAAAGCCGGTTACGTCTATCCCACTTTTCCCAAAATGGGCGAATACTGGATCCCTCCGCAGCTTGGATATTTTGCCCCCTGGTGGTATGACCTTACGCACAATGCCATATCCGTCCAGTTCTTCCACCGGCTGCTTGGCCTGCTGCTGACCATTTTCGTTCTGATTCCGGCCATGGCCGGCTTGCGATCCGGGTCCGGACCGTTACAACTCGCAGGATTTGCATTGCTGTTTTTCATAACACTGCAAATAACCACCGGGGCGCTGAATCTCCTGTGGGGAGTACCGGTCTGGCTCGCTTCGCTCCATCAACTGGGAGCACTATTTCTGCTTGCGGCCCTGCTGACCTGGCTGAACCTGTACTCCAGAATGGATCTTTCCACAAGAAAGCCCCCCATCTGACCATGCCGGCAATCACTCGCCTATTCCTGAGAACCGGGATACTCTACCTTGTGCTAACCATGCTGCTGTGTCCACGCATTTTGCCCTACCGGGGCAATGACTGATTATCCATGATTGTTCGCTGGTTTTACTATCCCTCGCTCGCCTTCCTGCTCCTGGCGCTGCTCAGCGGTACATGGCTGCGGCTTCAATGGGGCTGGCCCCAGTGGCAGATAATGGGGGTGGAACTTCCCTGGACGCTTTTTTTCCGTTCGGAGTTTCTGCTGCACGGGCACTCTCATGTTGCGTTGCTGGGGTGGACATTCCTTGCGCTGGCCGGACTCGTACTGGAAGCCGGCACCCGCCGCGCACAATTGCCGGTCCGTACGCTTAAAGTGCTGGCGGCGTTGACCATCATGGTCACGCTGGTCCTCTTTGCCGCATTTGTCAGAGACGGATACGCCCCGCTGTCGATTGCCCTTTCCACCATGCATATGCTGCTCGGTTACGTTCTGGCGTGGATTTTTTTCCGTCATGCCCGCAGTGACAGCAACATTGGATCGCGGTACTTTTTGGAAGGCGCGGTTTTCTGGATGGTCATGGCTACGGCGGGACCCTGGCTCCTGGCAGCAGGACGCGGTCTTCCTCCATTCTGGATGGATGCGGCCGTGCACTACTACTTGCACGTGCTGTTCAACGGCTGGCTGCTGTTCGGGCTGGCGGGACTTGCCTGGCGCTACGTCGTACATCCCCGGTACCGTCAGATGGTCTGGCCGTTCTGGCTGATGATGGCCGGTCTGCTGCCGGCACTGCTTCCCAGGCTCGGGCCGGGGGCTGCGGAGATGTTGAACCTGCCCGATCTCATTGTGACGACAGCCGGGGTGGCTGGCAGCGTCCTTTTTGCGACAGGCGGAATGGCGGTCGTTTACTATTCCATAGCATCTAAACGGGACAGGAAATCAGAGTCTGGGGCGGGGAAAATCCTGCTGTGGGTAGGGCTGGGTGGAAGCCTGCCGGTACTGCTGCTGCCGGTTTTCATGTCCTGGCCGCCTTTACGTGATCTGTGGGCGCAGTCGGATTTCATGACGGTCGGATTCATCCACCTGCATCTTCTTGTGGTTGTGACCACACTTCTTGTTTATGCCATTCTTCAACGCTTGATTTCCGGGTTTAATGGCGGTACAGATTCGAGTGGTACCGATGCCTATGGACGCATAAACGGCGCAAGGAGACCATTGACTTCGCTATTCATGACAGGGATATTTCCTCCGGCAGCAGAAATACGCGCCAGGCGATTCAGGCACCTTTTACGGTGGGGCATCCTGTTTTTTGCTGCAGGAAGCCTGGCCATGGTATTCCTGCTGATTCTGACAGGTTTGTTTCAGCTTTCCGGCTCACTCCCACCCTATCCGGTGCAAAAAACGCTCTTCCACGCCGGCTTGCTGGCACTTCTAGGTGCCATGCTGCTTACGGCAGTGCTTGCCCTGCGACCACTGAAAAAGAGTCGAAAATAGCGCCCCATGTTCCCGGTAACTCATCAAGACTGAGACGGGCAGTTTTTTTTCAGGCAGGATATGGTGTCAGGAGATTCAACCGGTGGATATATTCAGAATTTCTAACAAAAAAATGCAACATTTTTTAGTAATTTCACTCTTACTTAAGCGACGGATGAGACAGCGGAGGAAGGATCAGCTGCATCATAACCGGCCAGTGCAAATGAGGGGGCCATTTTAAGGAATGTTACATACGTAAAACGTATCATTGGGGGTAACAATATTTCCGGGTAATTTCATACTTATGAAAAAACAATCTCGAATCGGATTCATAATTGCAGCACTATTCATGATCCCGGCGTTTCATATGCCGATCTGGACCATATCTGTTTCCTCGCCTCAGATGGAGAGCAACCCGGGGGTGTATGTCTGGCTGGATAACATCACAGGCCACAATTACGGAGACGTTGAAAAGGTTAATCTGATCAATGATTATTTGGGGAAAGGACACTTCTCCCTGGAGGATGGTACCCTGCTGAGTAAAATGCCTGATATCGCTTATGGATTGATGGGTGCAGCCGTGCTGATTGCGATTTTCGGTTTTCGCTGGATGGGATGGCTCTGGGTCATAATTTTTGCAGGGCTTATGGCATACGGGATAACGGAAGCCCTGATGTGGGCATACAATTACGCTCAGAGCCTGGATCCCAGAACCATTGTGCAGCTTCCCGAAGCACTCTCTCCCAGCCGGCCCGGGTCGGCCGAAATGCTCAAGGTATCAGCGACTTCCTGGCCTTTCTGGGGTTCGGCATGGATTGGTCTCTCGCTGGTGGCGGGCATCATGGTGATCTGGTGGGACCGCTGAGCAGCGGAGTTTATCTGTACGAAATGATCAGCGGCGGGCAACGCAGTGTCCGCCAGGCACATGCTCAATTCCCGTTCCGGAGCCGGTTGTCCAGTTCTTCCAGCAGCTCACCATAGCGTGACCAGTTTCCGTCGCTCATGGTCTGACGCAATTCCTGCCACAGAGACCGGATTTCCTCCAGTTCCTGCTCCGTAATATCACTCACGGGACGGTGGACTGCCCGCTCCGTGACGGGCAGCGGCTCATCCATCTGCGCGATCAGTTCATCTTCATCCGGCAACCGCACAGGAACATATTCCGGTCCCAAGAAGTCGGCATCATCGCCGAACAGGTCAATCATGGCGGCCTGGATGGTCGGCTGCATCGATATGTCGTCACCTATGGCGACAATTACACGTTGCAGCTGAGGGATATCGTCGCGATCAGCCAGCAGGAAAACCGGCTCCACGTACATGAAGGAGTTCTCGATGGGCACCACGAGCAGGTTGCCCCGGATGACACGGGAGCCGCGCTGGTCCCACAGGGCAAGTTGGCGTGAAATCTCCGGATCCTGGTCGATGCGCGATTCGATCTGGGCCGGGCCGTAGATCAGCCGGTCCTTGGGCAGGCGGTAGGTGACCAGTTCACCGTAATGTTCGGGGTCGGAGCGGGCCGCCATCCACGCAATCATGTTGTTGCGGCCTTCCGGGGTGAACGGGCTGATCAGCATGAATTCGAGCTCCTTGTCGCTATCGGTGTTCCCGCTGTTTTCCGGCAGATGGCCGAGTACATAATAGGGTTCCATGACCAGCCGCCGTCCGGCATACATCTCAAAAGGCCGGCGCCAGCGGTCCTCGTCATTGTAGAAGACACGCGGGTTGGTCATGTGGTAGCGGCTGTACTGCTCCATCTGCACCTCGAACAGGTTTACCGGATAGCGGAAATGATCCTTGAGACCGGCGGGGGCCTGGTCCGCCGGGATGAACATGTCGGGGAAAAGCCGCTGGTATACGCCGATGACCGGATCACTGTCGTCGATGACATAGAAGGTTACCGTGCCATCGTAGGCATCCACCGTGACCTTGACCGGGTTGCGCATGTAGTTGATGCCGCGGTTGGGTTCGGAGTAGGGGAATTTGGAGGAGGTGGTGTAGGCATCCTGAATCCATATCAGCCGGCCGTCATGGACCACCAGGTAGGGATCCTCGTCGAGTTGCAGGAACGGGCTGATGCGGCCGATGCGGTCCTGCACCCCGCGCCAGATCTGCAGCCGGCTTTCCGGGGTGATGTAATCGGAAAGAAGGATATTGATGTCGCCAAGCTCCCAGGCGAAGAGCAGCTTGCGCAGGAAACTGCTGATCTGGATGCCGCCTCGACCGGAGTAGTGGTGATAGATGTTGCCGTCGCCAGATGGGTAGTGCAGTTCCTCGGTAGTGGTGTTGACAATGAAATAGCCCGGGCTGACTTTGCCGTAGTAGATGGCGGCGTTGTCAATGGGCAGATCGGGATGGGTGACCGGCGGCAGATCGCGCACCAGCATGAGTGGTTCGCCCTGGCGGTTGGCGGCGTTGACCGGACTCATGGCAATGCCAAATCCGTGGGTGTACTGCAGATGGCGGTTCACCCATGACTGCGATCCTTCGGGCAGGCGCGGCGAGAGTTCACGTCCGGACAGCATCACCTGCTGTTTTAGCCCGTCAATGGTGTACCGGTCGATTCCGATAGTGTTGAACTGGTAGTAGGGCCGGATCTCCTGGAGTTGGCGGTAGGTCTGGATGAGAAGACGATGGTCCCACAGGCGGATGTTCTCAATCACCTGCTGGTTGTTGCGGATATCATCCACAAGCAGGGTATCGTCGGCGGAATAGTCGACTTCAAGGACACTGTCGAGCCCGTAGGCCAGCCGGGTCATGGCGATATTGTGCTCAATGAACGGACGTTCCACTTCGAGCTCGTTGGGGTCGACGCGGAACTGCTGTACGGCGGAAGGGAGCAGGCCGCGGCCGAAAAGCAGCACCAGCACGGTAAGCGCCGCGGTGGCGATCATAACCTTGCCGAGTCGCATCCACCGGCTCAGAAAAAGCATGACGGCAAGCAGCGCGGTGAGGAAGGATGCCGCCCAGAGTGCGGGAAGTTCTATGTGCACATGCGTGTATCCCGCGCCGAAGACAACCCCATCCTCCCGGAAAAGGAGTTCATACCGCGAAAGGAAGAAACCGGCGGCGAGCATCAGGAGCCAGAGAGCGGCATTGAGTTTGAGGTGGTTCAGGGCGGATGGATGAGCCTGCAGGCCCTGCCCCGGCCGGGCGCTGATCATGTCGGTTACGAAGTAGATCACGGCCAGAAAAAAGGTAACGAAGAAAAACAGCGCGGTGAGCGATCCCTGCAGCAGGTTGAGCAGGGGCAGCTGGAACATGTAGAAGCTGATTTCGCGGTCGAAGACCGGATCCGTTGCGCCGAATGGCTGGGCAAAGAAAAAGCGCAGGGCGTCATCCCACCGGAACATGATGGCCATGGCAAAGACGAAAGCTATGAACAGTGCCAGTAGGGTGAACGCGTTGCGCATCCATTTGTACTGTCGGTCGGACGGAATGGCGATGTTGAGGCTGCCGGTGATCATGGATACCAGCCGGGAGTCGCGCAGCAGGCGGGAGAGGTAGTGGAAATTGAGCAGCAGATAGATCGCTGAAATCACCAGTGCCCCTGTGAACATGAGCGCCTGCGTGCCTTTCAGTACCCTGAAGACATCGGAATAGCCCAGCTCGCGGAGCCAGAGCCACTCCATGATCCAGCTGGAAAAGAGCATCAGCAGAATGATCGGTACAATGATGAACAGGGCAATGCGCAGAATTCGTAAGGTCATGGCAAATAATATGGCAAATGATCAGGGTTTTGTACTCATTTGGTTATATCTGAAACGAACATGACAGCCTCCGGCTGATGCACAGGAGCAAGATTATATCCTGTCATGTGAGTTCATTCTGTGTAAATCAATCGAAATTGATTTATACACACAAAAGTAACCAAAAGAGCACGCTGACCAAAGCGGTTTCTGATCATTCGCCTGGGTGGCATCAGAATCTGCGCATGTGGCCGGTCAGATCAGAATATGAAAACGATGGCGGTGTCACGGCCGTTGAAGTTTTGTGTCCCCTCAAGGACGGTGACTTCAATTATGCAATAGGCCTCTCCGGCTGACTGACCCGTGGCAAGACCGCCGGGCTCCACTGTAAAAACTTCCGTATCTGATGACCACCATTCCCAGGTAACGTCAAGGCCCTCCGGATCAACGGCATTGCCGTCGGCGTCCAGCAGTAAAGCCTGGAACTGTTCCTGTTCTTCAGCAGAGAATGTGGCTTCCTGGGGTTCGATTCGTAAATCAACAACACCATGTCCATCCGTGCCGGCAACGTCGTCACTGCTGCACCCGGCATGAATGAACAGGCCGGCAACAAGTGCAGGCAGGAAGAAGCATCGGATGGATAGTAAAAAATCTGAATGTAACTTCATGATTTTACCTCCTTTAACGGGTTTCGTTTTCGGGTTTTCAACCTAAGTATGCTTAAGCCAAAATGCAAGGTAAATCTGTCATTCAGATCTTGGTTGTCAGGCTTGATCAGGTTTTCTTGACTTCACTGATCGCTTCCTCGAGGGATGCTTCTTTGGTGTAGAAGCGTCCCCATTTTGATTCCGGATCGTGCGGGGTCAGCAGCGAAACGACGATAAGCACCAGGATGGATGCGGATGCCGCCGGCAGGATGATGTACTGCTCGTTGAGCAGCTGCTCGCCCGTGGTGCTTACCAGCACCGAGTTGGCCACGGTGATGAACAAAGTGACACCCATGCCGGTGGCAATGGAGGAGACGCCGCCGGCCACGGTGACCCGTTTCCAGAGGAAGGCGGCCAGCAGCGCGGGCGTGAGTCCGGCCCCGACCATGGTGTAGGCGGTGAGGGCCATGGCCAGGATGGTCTGGAACTGCGTGAGCAGCAGGTAGGCCATGATTCCGAGCAGGACTACCATCATACGCTGGATGACGATGATGCGCTTGCCGTCGACGGACGGGTTGATGAACCGCTGGTAAATGTCGCGGGTCAGGTTGGTGGATGGCGTTAGGAGGAAGCTGTTGCCGGTGGAGGTGATGATGGCGACCGAGGCCATGATGAGCAGGAGTCCGACCGCAAGCGGGAGTCCCACTTCCGCACCGTACCGGGCGGTGTGGAGGATGATGCGCTCGGAATCGCCGCTGGACAGGAAGAATTCGGAGGTGGAGGGCAGCGCGTTGAAGTGGCTGAAGGCGAAGATGGCCAGCGATGCCAGGGCCGTTTCCACGATGATAGTGCCCACGACCCACCACATCACCGCATTTTTGGCCGATTTCTCGTTGCGGGCGG
>SKNT01000129.1 GCA_007120385.1 Balneolales bacterium | reverse complement strand
CTGGTGTTCAACACCATCCGGCTGACCATCTACGCAAAACGGAACATCATCCGGACCATGAAGCTGGTCGGCGCCACCAATTCGTTCATCCGACGACCTTTCCTGCTGGAAGGGTTTCTGCAGGGCCTGCTGGCCGCCGCCATCGCCATCGGACTGCACTGGCTCCTGTTCGAGCTGGTGATTCCCTTCTACCTGCCCCAGTTCGGGGTGCTGGCATGGCCGTTCGAACGGTGGTACTACCTGATCGGTGCCATGGTGCTGCTGTCGCTCATCATGGGACTCTGGGGCAGCCGGTGGGCCGCCCGCAAGTTCATCAGTGAAACGTCCATAAGCTGAGAGGGACGGGTTCTTCCATAAAAACGGAGAGGCACCTTCCGTAAGAAGGGAGGGACTCCGGCGGCAATCGTTGGGCTACCCGCGATCTTCGGAGGTTCCGGACTTGGCACGGACCGGGGCGGTCTTCTCTTCCGGCTGGCAGTTATCGGGATCGTTGCACGAGCCGTACAACTGAAGGGAATGCCCCTCGATGGAAAACCCGTGGATCTTTTCCATCATGTTCTTGATCTCCTGCAGCCGGGGGTCGCAGAACTCGATGACCTTCCCGCACTGGTTGCAGATCATGTGGTCGTGCTGCCGGTAGCCGTAAGCCCGCTCGTAGATAGACTGGTTCTTGCCGAACTGGTGCCGCTGGACCAGCCCGCATTCCAGAAGCAGGTCGAGGGTGTTGTACACGGTGGCACGCGAGACGCGGTATCCGATGTTCTTCATCCGGAAATACATGTCGTCGGCATCAAAGTGCCCGTCGGCCCGGTAGATCTCCTCCAGTACCATCAGGCGCTCGGGCGTCTGGCGGTGCTTCTTCTCCTTCAGGTAATTACGGAAAATCTCCTTCACTTCGGTGATCAGGTCTTCCGTTGCAGGTCCGGCCATGGCTTTCGTTTAATGAATGATTTTTAGGTACTAACGGGTCAGATTCCGTAATTTGTATCCGGAACGGACCGGCGTGCGGACACGCGTCAGCCGCTGTCCGGAATTTAGCACAAAATCGTGAAAGTTACCCGAAAATCGGGAGCCGGAACGGATTACACACAGAACACCATCAAGCAAAAAAGACCCCCTATGACCAACGAGATCAAGAGCATCACGGTAATGATCGAAATCCCGAAAGGAAGCCGCAACAAGTACGAGTACGACAAGAAAACCAAACGGATCATCTTCGACCGCATGCTCTTTTCAGCCGTGCATTATCCCAGTGACTACGGGTTCATCCCGGATACCCTGGCCCTGGACGGTGACCCGCTGGATGCGCTGGTCCTGGTGACCGAATCGACCTTCCCCGGATGCATGATCGAAGCCAAGCCGATCGGACTGTTCAAAATGTGGGATGAGAAAGGGCCCGATGAGAAGATCCTCTGCGTTCCGGTGCGTGACCCCCTCTGGAACCACATCGCAACGCTCGATGACGTGCCGCCGCACCTGCTGCACGAGATCGAGCACTTTTTCCAGGTCTACAAGGATCTGGAGGATAAGAAAACCGGTACCGACGGCTGGTACGGACGCGATGTGGCCGAGAAGATCATCAACGAGTGCCGGGAGAGATACCGGGAGGAAGGCAACGGTTCGTGATCCTGTCCCTGCTCAGGCGCCCGAATGTCGGGCTACCACTTCGGTCAGGGCCTTCGCGGCCTTGTCCACATCCTCTTCGCTGTTCATCTTGCTCAGGCTGAATCTCAGGGTGGATTTGGCCATCGCCTCATCGTAGCCCAGGGCCAGCATGACATGTGACGGCTTGATGGTCCCGGATGTGCAGGCCGATCCGTTGGAGCAGCAGATGCCTTCAATATCCAGGTTCAGGAGCAGCATTTCGCCGTCAAGGGGTTGCTGTCGGCTGTCGGTTACCGTCACGCTGAGGATATGCGGGATCCCGCCATCCGGATCGCCGTTGAACCGGACCTTAGGCCCGAGCGACTGCCGGAGTCCCTCCATCAGGCGGCTGCGCAGGCGTGTGATGTGCGCCGCGTTGCGTTCCATCTGCTCAACGGCCACTTCCAGCGCCTTGCCGATGCCGACGATTCCGGCCACGTTCAGCGTCCCGCCGCGCCGTCCGCGCTCCTGTGATCCGCCGTGCATCCACGGCGACCAGGGCGTCCCCGACCGCACATACAGGGCACCGGCACCTTTGGGACCGTGGAACTTGTGGGCGCTCATGCTCAGGAAATCAACCCCCAGGTCATCCACGTTCACGGGGATTTTGCCGATCGACTGCACCGTGTCGCAGTGAAACGGGATGCCCCGGCTGCGGCACAGCGCCGCCAGCTCCGGGACCGGGTTGATGACCCCGGTTTCGTTGTTCACATGCATCAGGGATACCAGGGCCGTATCCTCGCCGAGCAGTTCCTCAAGCACCCGGGGCTGCACCAGGCCTTTTTCGTCAAGTTCGGCGTAGATGACCTCAAAGCCCATCCTGGCCGCCTGCTCCACCGGGTAGAGTACCGCATTGTGCTCGGTGCGCGCGGTGATGATCTGCTTGCGGGTGCTGTTCTCCAGGGCGCCGAAAATGGCGGCATTGTTGCTTTCCGTCCCGCCGCTGGTGAAGATGATCTCCGCGGAACCGGCACCGATCGTCCGGGCGATCCGTCCCCGCCACGACTCCACCGCCACGCTGGTCTTCCTGCCCATGTGGTGAATGGAAGAGGGATTTCCATAATCCTCCTTCAGGTAGGGGATCATGGCCTCAGCCACCCCCGGATCGATGGGGGACGTGGCTGCGTTATCGAGGTAGACGGTCTGCATGTGCGGTACACCTTATGAAAATAATCAGTTGATCCTGGTTTGATAACGCGCTGAAATCGTATCTTGAGGCTGTGCCGGACGGATGCAACCCTGTGATTTTTCACAGGAAATACATCTGCAACCCGTATCATTTACTGAAGATTGTCGCAGTTGCCAACCAGATTGGTGTTAAAATAAAGGTTAATACAAAAGGAATCATTCACAATGGCAAAATTATCTCTGAAAGATCTTGATTTGAAAGGAAAAACGGTCGTAATGCGGGTCGATTTCAACGTCCCGCTCAAGGATGGCGTGATCGGCGACGACAACCGCATCCGCCAGGCCCTTCCGAGCATCAACCATGTCATCGATGCCGGAGCCAAACTGGTGCTCCTGAGCCACCTTGGCCGGCCGAAAGGCAAGCCGAAACCGGAGTTCAGCCTCCGTCCGGTCGCCAAACACCTGGAATCGCTCGTTTCCTGCAAGGTCTGGTTCGGTGAGGACTGCATCGGACCAAAAGCCGAAGAGGCCGTAGGCAAGGCCTCCGCAGGCGAGATCGTGCTGCTTGAGAACGTCCGTTTCCATCCCCAGGAAACCAAAAACGATCCGGATTTCTCCAAGGCGCTGGCCGCCCATGGCGACGCCTTCGTGAACGACGCTTTCGGAAGCAGCCACCGCGCGCACAGCTCCGTGGCCGGTATCACCGAATTCCTGCAGCCGGCGGCGGCCGGATATCTGCTCCGCAAGGAGATCGACTACCTCCAGGAGAGTGTCGAAAAGCCGAAGCGGCCGTTCGTGGCCGTGCTGGGCGGAGCCAAGGTCTCCGACAAGATCGGTGTCATCGAGAACCTGATCACCAGGGTCGACACCATCATCATCGGCGGCGGAATGACCTACACCTTCTTCAAGGCCATGGGCCTGCCCATCGGCAACTCCCTGCTGGAAGAGGACAAGGTGGAACTGGCCGGATCGCTGCTCAAAAAAGCCAAAGCCAACAACATCGAGATCATGCTGCCGGTCGACTCGGTCGTCGGCAGGGAATTCAAGGCGGACACCGAAAACAAGGTGGTGCCGCAGGACGGTATTGAGGACGGGTGGATGGCCCTCGATATCGGTCCGAAATCGGCCGAACTGTTCGGTGACGAGATCAAGAAGGCCAAGACCGTCATCTGGAACGGCCCGATGGGCGTCTTCGAGATGGATGCGTTTGCCAAGGGGACCTTTGCCGTGGCCGGGGCCATGAGTACGGCTACCGAACACGGTGCCATCACCATCATCGGCGGCGGCGACTCGGCATCGGCCATCAAAAAAGCGGGTCTGGAGGAGAAGGTGTCGCACGTCTCCACAGGAGGCGGCGCCAGCCTGGAATACCTGGAGGGCAAGGAACTGCCCGGAATCACCAGCCTGACCGATAAATAATATCATATAGACAACACAGGCCGTTTGTCTCCGTCAGACAGCCGGTTTCCGCCCGTCGGATTCCGGCTGTTATTTTTACGCAAGCTCCTTCAGCCAGAAGGTCATACTCTTTTTTGTCTCCTCGGAATCCCCGATATCCCTCCACGAAAAAGTGGTCTGCATGTCGGGGATTTTTTTAAACCCGCGGTTTTGCCAGAACCGGTCCAGCGGCACGTAGCCCTCCGGACGCATGGGGTGATCCGCCGGACGATCCACGGCACAGAACGCGAGCAGGCGCCAGGGCCTGTCTTCCCGCAGCGCCCCTGCCTTCAAACGGGCGAATTTCTCCCGCTCTTCAAAAAAACGAACCCCAAGTCCCAGACCCCGGTATGAGGGTTCGAGCACCGACTCCCCGAAATAGAACACCTCCTCCGGAGGGATTCCCCTTTCCACAAAAGGCCGTTTCACCTCCGCGGTCTCGTCCGCAAGGGGAAGGGCCGTGGAGGCGCCCACCGCTTTCCCGCCAACCAGGATCAGCACCGTCATGGCATCGGTTTTGTCCATGTAGGTGGACAGGTACTTTTTTTCGTATTCCATATCCCCGTCGTACAGGTAGGGAAAAGCGCGGAACACGGAGATACGAAGCCGCGCCAGCGATTCCATGTGGGGGAGCAATTCTCCGCCGGAGACCACTTTTATCTCAAGCCGGTCCGGGTTCCTGCTTTTATCATTTTTCATTTTATAGATGTGTTATTTGCAATACCATAGCTGGTCACCATCAAGGAAAAAAAGGAAGTTCTTTCCGAAACGGCGTATATTGTCCCGAATCAAAACCATGCATGGGGAACCATGCCACCGTTAACAAGCAAACTATCTGTAAAAACAACGTATTATGGCGAAACAAAGAACACTGGCTATCCTGAAACCCGACTGTGTCCGCAAAGGTCTGATCGGAGAAGTGATCCGGCGCATCCAGGAAGCCGGCTTTACCATCAAGGCGATGAAAATGACCCGCCTGACCAAACAAACAGCGGGCGGCTTTTATGCCGTTCACCGCGAAAAACCTTTTTTTGACGAACTCACCACGTTCATGAGCAGCGGCCCGTGCGTACCGGTGGTCCTGGAGAAGGAAAACGCCATCGAGGATTTCCGCAAGCTCATCGGCGCCACCAATCCGGCCAACGCCGAAGAGGGCACCATACGGCGTGATTTTGCCGACTCCATGGGTGAGAACATCGTCCACGGCTCCGACTCGGAAGAAAACGGCAGGATCGAAGCGGCCTATTTCTTCGCGGAGAGCGAACTTGTCGCCAACGAGTCATAGAGACACCCGTTTTCAGGACCCGGCAGCATGACCTGCATCATCTGTACAGGCACTGCCAGGTCTTCGTTTAATCATTCATTCATCCAGATCCACCTTTCCAGTTACCCCAGCCATGCAAAAAATTCCATCAGAGTTTGTTTCCAAAGTCACCCATGATCTGAAAACGCCTGTGGGAAATGCCATGATGTACGCAGATCTGCTTGCCGAGGAAATCCAGATGCTCATTGAGGAGCACCCGGAACTTCGTGACGAGCTGGATTCGCTGACCTACTACGCCGGCAACATCCGCCTGTCTTCTTCCAAGCTGATCAACTATGTCCAGAGCTGGAGCTACGCTTATCAGATAGAAGACGGGGTTTTTGAGGACAGGAAATCCGAAGTCCGGTTGAAGGATCTGCTTGAGGAGGTTTACTCCCGAAATGACATCTTCATCCAGACAAAATCGATTCAGGTGGCCACGGAGTACGAAGCCTCACAGGATACTTGCCACGCAGACCAGGAGGTGATGAACCTCATCCTGGACAATCTGATCACACTTTTCATCGGCATGGCACCCAACAACGAAACGATGCGGACCAGGATCACGGAGGAGGAGGGCGGACTGATGGTCCGTTTTTTCGCTCCGAAAGCGACGTTTACCCAGACACTCATTGATGCCTACTCCAGTCCGATATCCATCAAGGAACAGATTGCCCCGAGCCAGGGGATTCTCAAACCCGGGGGATACGCCCTGATGTTTGTGAACATTGCCCTGCGTCACATGGGGGCCGCGCACGGAGTGGATCCGGAAGGCGCAGAACAGCGGTCATTCTGGTTCCGCTTCCCGCTGCCGTAATATCTCGTAGCAGAGCAGGGCACCGCTGACCGAGGCATTCAGTGACTCCACCTTGTTTTTCATGGGGATGTGCACCAGCATGTCGCAGTGCTCGCGCGTCTTTTTGCGGATGCCCTTATCCTCGCTGCCCAGGATCACTACCAGGGGCATCCGGTAGTCCTGCTGGCGGAAATCCTGACTGCCTTCCATGTCGGTGCCGCATATCCAGAACCCGGTATCTTTCAGCTTCAGAAGCGCCTGGTTCAGGTTGACGACGCGAATGACCGGCATGCGCAGGATGGCTCCGGCCGAGGCCTTCATCACCCCGCCGGAGATAGTCGCCTGCCGGTGTTTCGAAACCAGGACCGCATCCACCCCGCAGGCCAGCGCCGTACGGACCACCGCGCCGAAGTTGTGCGGGTCCTCGATCTCGTCCAGGGCCAGGATTACCGGATTGCGCGAGATATCCGCATCCTCCAGCCAGTCTTCCAGCTCCAGGTAGCTGGCCGGGGTGATGGCCGCCACAATGCCCTGGTCGTTGACAGGGCCGACCATATCAGCCAGTTTTCTGCCGGGGACCCGTTGCACCGGGATGCGGTGGCCGGATGCCAGCTGCTCCAGCTCCCTGACCGGCCTGCCCTGAAGCTGCTGCTTCAGATAGATCTTGCTGATGTGTTCCGGTTTGTGCTCCAGATATTCCAGTACGGCATTCCGCCCGTATATGTAATTGTCCGGTTCCATGGATCGAATTCCGGGATTTGAAAGTTATATTTATTGTTCGTAGCGTTGAAGGTTCCCGAACGTGCAGAACATCGCGAACCGAAGAAAACGCATCCACAAGATAACCATACTGCAGCACGGACCAATGGCTAGAAAAACCAGAAACAGCGGCCAGTCGGGCAGGGCGGGCACCCCGGCGCACTCCAGGTTTGCAAAAAAATCCGGGCACGACCTGTTCCGCCGGCGGCGGACAAGGGATCTGTCGGGGCATCATGGCAGCGGGAAACGCCGCGGGTTCAATGGTGTAAACCCGGTCCATGCCGGTTTCGCCATACTCATGATCTCATTCGGGCTGCTGTCCATCTGCCTTGTCATGTTGAACATGCTTTCCAATCTGTGGTTTGCATCCCTGCTGAGCATGAGCGGCAGCCTGGCGTCCATGGCCGGAGTCTGGATGCTGTATGATGCCATCAAGGAGCGAAAAAGCGTGGATAACTTGGTCAGGGATGCGATCATGCGCGTTCTTCGCGACAAAAACTGAATCCACCCATGACCATTCGCAAAGAAGATATCGCCAGGATCGAAACCGTACTGGATTACCATGTGGGCAAGGACCGCCATGAAAAAACGAAGGGAGAAGTGATGCAGGTCCTGATGCACCGGAAACGACGCTTTTTCTTCATCACCGCCCTCAATATCCTGGCACTGGTTTTCTTTGGCTACTGGTTTTTCAGCGGGATTACCGAACTACCCGTATGGATTTTCTGGATTCTCGCAATGGTGTTCGTGCTGAACCTGATATCGGTCGCCTGGCAGAAAAAACAGATTGATGACGCCATCACTTATGTAGGCGCGGGACAGGCACCGTCGCGTAACGGCTCCTGAGCATCAAATTTACATTTGATACCCCACAGGAAACCTGCTATTTTTCTGCAACCTTTCACTAAGCCTGCACCACAACGATGGAGCCGAAATATATTTTTGTAACCGGGGGAGTTACGTCCTCCCTCGGAAAGGGTATCATTTGTTCTTCCCTGGGACTGTTACTCGCCACCCGCGGCCTTCGGGTCACCATCCAGAAACTCGATCCCTACATCAACGTCGATCCCGGAACCATGAATCCCTATGAACACGGGGAAGTTTATGTGACCGATGACGGCGCCGAAACGGACCTCGATCTGGGGCATTACGAGCGGTTTCTGGGCAATCCCACCTCTCAGGACAACAACGTCACCACGGGCCGCATCTACTTCGATGTGATCACCAAGGAGCGGCAGGGGGCCTATCTGGGACAGACCGTACAGGTGATCCCGCACATCACCGACGAGATCAAGTCCCGGGTCAAGGCCATCGGCGATTCCGGCAAATACGATATCGTTATTGTGGAAATCGGCGGAACCGTGGGCGATATCGAAGGCCTGCCCTACATTGAGGCGATGCGCCAGCTCCGCTACGATGTCGGCCGCATCAACACGCTTTCGATCCATCTGACCCTGGTGCCTTACCTCAAGGCCGCCGGCGAGCTCAAGACAAAACCGACACAGCACTCGGTCAAGACTATCTATGAGCTCGGCATGCAGCCCGATATACTGGTCTGCCGCGCCGAAGTGCCGCTCGACCATGGAATTCGCCGCAAAATCGCACAGTTCTGCAACGTTGAGATCGAGGATGTGATTGCCTCCCTGGACGCCAGGTCCATCTACGAAGTGCCCCTGCTGATGAAGGAGGAGGGGCTGGACCAGAGAGTGATCCGGAAACTGCAGATACAGGCGGATGAACCCGATCTCACCAGCTGGATGAGGTTTGTGGATGCCGTATCTCACCCCGAACACCGGATCCGCATTGCCCTGGTGGGTAAATATGTGGATCATCAGGATGCCTACATGTCCATAGTGGA
The DNA here is from genome assembly GCA_007120385.1 of Balneolales bacterium. Classification (GTDB taxonomy): domain Bacteria; phylum Bacteroidota; class Rhodothermia; order Balneolales; family Natronogracilivirgulaceae; genus SKNL01. Next base: position 34,156 of record SKNT01000129.1, on the reverse strand, counting down.
GTCGTTTCGCCACGCCGGTGCGGTCAACAACTGTGAAGTGGAAGTAGTCTGCGTCTCTTCGGACCATCTCAATGCACAAAATGCAGAATCTCAACTGGAAGGAGTCTCCGGGATCCTGGTGGCCCCGGGATTCGGCGGCCGCGGCATAGAGGGAAAACTGGTGGCCATTACCCGATCCAGAGAGCAAAAGCTTCCATTTTTGGGGATTTGCCTGGGCATGCAGTGTGCGGTAATTGAATTTGCCAGGAATGTCTGCGGATGGAAAGGTGCCAACAGCACGGAGTTTGATCCGGATACATCCTATCCCATTGTGGATCTTATGCTGGAACAGAAGAATATTTACGATAAGGGCGGCACCATGAGACTTGGCGCCTATGACTGTTCACTGGAGGAGGGATCCCTTGCGGCCCGCGCTTACGGGGAGAAGCTGATCAGCGAACGCCACCGCCATCGTTATGAACTGAACAACAAGTACCTGGATGATCTGGCTGCAAACGGGCTTCGGGTGACCGGGAGAAACCCGGAACGGGATCTGGTCGAGATCGTCGAAGCGGAAGACCACCCGTGGTTTGTCGGGGTGCAATTCCATCCCGAACTCAAAAGCACTGTGAACCGTCCCCATCCACTGTTCGTCAACTTTGTGGGAGCCGCACTTAAATACGCCAATGAACACCGGATGGTGGAACATATCCAGGGCAATCATGAGGAAAAACCAGTCCTGAAATGACGGATACAGGGTCGTTCCGAAACACCGTGCGGGTCCGGGTCAACGGACTGCTGGTCCGGGACCGGTCCCTGCTCATGGTGCAGCTCCTCTCTCCGGTGGCCGGCCGCCTCATCTGGATGCCACCTGGCGGCGGAGTGTCTTTCGGCGAGTCATTGACTGCCACACTCCAGCGTGAGATGCTTGAGGAGACCGGCTTGCAGGTTGCGCCGGGTCCGCTCTGGTACCTCCACGAGGTTATCCATGACGATGTCCACGCAATCGAATTCTACTATCTGTGCCGGAAACGCGGGGGATCGCTGCACGCCGGGTCGGATCCCGAATACGCCGAATCGGAGCAGATCATCAGGGATGCGGCATTTTTGCCCTTTGAGCGGCTGGATGCGGATGATATACACCCCTCCTATTTGAGAGACGGATTCGCAGAAGATTTCCTGGGAAAGGGCAGGCCGGATTTCCCGAAATTTATCTGAAATACCTGAACTGCTGCTCCCGGACAGGCGGTTCCCGCATTTGCAGCCTGCGAGCCAGGCGGACCTGGAAGTCGCCGTAATCCGGGTTCCAGTGCAGGCTTTTGATTTGGAAACCGAATTTGAAACCGATTATGAGCATCCCGGGGTAGAGAGCGGGGAAGGTGTCGTACTGAAGTTCATTGAAGCCGAGCACCAGGGCGTCGCGGATCATGGTGTCCATGAGTATCCTGGCTATGCCATGCTTGCGGAAATCGGGATCGGTCGCGCTTTTTGCCGAATAGAACACCCGCCGGTTCAGTGAATATCCAATCTTGAAACCGGCAAGCCGGCCGTTGCAATGCGCCGTAAGAAAAATAAGCGGCTCGTGATCCAGCCTGTTTATGAGCCGGTCCTCACCGAAAACACGGCGGTTCAGGTCACGGACAGCATCCAGGTGGACGAAGCTGTCCCGCTGCACCTGGATTTCTGCAAAACGGTTCTTTTGTTCAGCGATTTTTTCCATCATGCATTTTGACCGTTAGATGATCCGCGGTATTTTTGAACGGGAGCATGCAGAGAATGGTTTTCATCAGCACACATGCAATATAATGGGATTTTTTTTATTCTCCCGGCCTGATTCCGACTCTGCTGCAGGCGCCGTAACCATGCCCGTCCAAAGAACCAGGAAAACATGAACATCCGGATTCAGCAAATCAATGTAACCGTAGGCGATATCCGGGGCAATGAAGCCCTGGTGGTCACCGCACTCAGGGAAGCGGAACGCGACGGCATAGCCCTGCTGATCCTGCCCGAGCTTGTCACATGCGGTTATCCCCCGATGGACCTTCTGGAGCGCAAATCTTTCCAGAAAGCACTGTTCGATGTCAATGAGCGCCTGGTCAGTGCTGTCGGCAAAACCGCCCTGCTGTTCGGCAGTATCGGAAAAAACCCGGCGTCGCAGGGCCGGCCGGTGCACAATATTGCCATTCTGGCCCATGAGGGCAAGACGGTGGATGTGGTCAGGAAAACCCTGCTTCCAACCTATGACGTATTTGACGAATTCCGATATTTCGAACCGAACAGAGAGATCCACATAACCGAATGGGCCGGAAGAAAATGGGGCATAACAATTTGTGAGGATATCTGGAACAACCAGAACGAGTACAACTACCACACCTACGACATCGAACCCGCCGATGAGCTGCGCAAACTGGGCGCCGAAGTGCTGGTCAATATCTCGGCTTCGCCGTTTACGCGCCGCAAGCCAGAGATGCGGGAAGACATGCTGAGGCGGCACGCCAGTAGGCTCGGTATTCCCGTTTTCTATGCGAACCAGGTGGGAGCCAACACGGAACTCATATTCGACGGCATCAGTTCGGTCATTTCCGCCGAGGGAGAGGTGCTCATGCGGCTTGCCACACTCGAAGAGGACCGGGGGGATGTGCACTGGCCGGGATCGGGCGCTCCGGAGCCAATAAATGCCGCTTCCCCGATTACGCCGTTTCCGGGCAGTGAAGAACGGATCTTCAAGGCACTGGTTCTCGGGCTTCGGGATTATGTGGAAAAAAGCAGGATGCCCCGGCGCGTGGTGCTGGGTCTGAGCGGCGGCATTGATTCGGCGCTTACTGCGGCGATAGCCAGGGAGGCATTGGGACAGCAGCAGGTTTTAGGGATCACCATGCCTTCGCCGTTCTCATCCGGTGCCAGTGTTACCGATTCGGAGAAATTGGCCGCGAATCTTGGCATCCGGATTTACAATGTGCCAATAAACAACATCTACGACGCCTTTTTGGAGGCACTGGCTCCGGTACTGGGCGATACATCGTTTGACGTGACCGAAGAGAACATCCAGAGCCGAAGCAGGGGAGCCCTGCTGATGGCCGTATCCAACAAACTCGGCCACATGCTGCTCAATACCGGAAACAAGTCGGAGCTTGCCGTAGGTTACTGCACTTTGTACGGGGATATGGCCGGCGGGCTTTCCGTATTGTCGGATGTCTACAAGACTGAGGTCTTCCGGGTCTCCTGCTGGCTGAATGATTCCTTTTACGGCAAGGAGGTCATCCCCTGGAGTACCATTGAAAAGCCGCCGAGCGCCGAACTGCGTCCGGATCAGAAAGACACCGATTCTCTGCCTGAGTATGAGGTGCTTGACGGGATTCTCCGGATCTACATCGAGGATCAGCTCCCTGCAGACGCCATCATAGCCGCCGGTTATCCCGAAGACCAGGTGCGGGATGTGATCAGAATGGTGGACCGCAACGAATACAAGAGAAGACAGGCTGCACCCGGACTCAGGGTCAGTTCCAAGGCATTCGGTACGGGTCGCCGGCTGCCCATTGTTCAGCGGTGGACGGAAATGGGATAAACGCTATAAATTCTTTCGTTTGTCACAGTTTTGCCGTAATTTGTCATGATCTGCCGGGTAGCATGGAGCATGCTGTCGACATATCGTAAATCACTCTCATTCATCCGGGTTTCATAACGCATATTATCATGATATTCAGAGCACTTCCGGCAGTTTTCGCTGTCACCCTTTTTGCAGGAATTTTATTCGCTCAGGATCGCGATAGCGGTATCGGATTCCGAACTGTTGATCCGATGCTGTTGCAGGTCAACCGTGCGGATATTCTGCAGGGCCCCGGCTTTGAGCGTCCGGACATGCATTCATTTCCAATGGAACGGGAGGTGTCGTCGGGGATGAGCGGCGAAATCAGCCGGTTGCCTTCGGAAATGCTTCAGCGGCTGGCATACATCTACAGAGTCCACCTGCTCTCGCTGGAAGCCCAGATTAACGACGACCTGGTAAGTGCCGAGGAATACATCACCGATGCCCTTCACGCCATTCAGACACTGCTGGATGACCAGCCCGATATTCGCAACAGCCGGCAGTTTGCGGAGCTGTACCGGACTGTAATGACCGAATACCAGGAGTTTTACGGCATTACCGATCCAATTGTTGACGCGCAGGGAGAGATATTCAAGGTCCATCAGGAACTCATGATGGCAGAGCAGGAAGACTGGTTTGACAAGCAGATGTTCGTGCTCCCGGAAAACCTGGAGATCGGCAAGACCCAGGTGCCACTGATCCGCAATCAGCAGGTTAACAACCATATTGCCTATCTGACAGTCCGGCGTCCGGAGATCATGGAGCGCTGGCTTGAGCGCTCCGCCCGCTATTTCCCCATGATGCGCGAAATATTCCGTGAGGAAAACGTACCCGAGGAACTGATCCACCTGGCCATGATCGAAAGCGGCCTTGTACCCACGGCACGCTCACATGCACGCGCCGTAGGAATGTGGCAGTTCATATACGCTACAGGTTCGGTTTACGGCCTTGAAGTGAACTGGTGGATCGACGAGCGCCGCGACCCGGTCAAAGCGACTCGTGCCGCTGCCCGCCACCTGCGCGACCTGCATGAATACTGGAAGGGCGACTGGCATCTGGCCCTGGCCAACTACAACGTGAGCACCAGGAGAATGCTCAGCTCGGTTCAGCGTGCCGGCGGAGTTCGCAACTACTGGGAGATCTATCCCTTTCTGCCCAGGGAGACTCGCGGATATGTGCCTGGTTTTATCGCAGCCACCCTCGTGGCAATGAATCCGGAAGATTTCGGGTTTGAAAAACATTATGATGTCGAACCTTATGAGTACGACCTTGTGGAAATTCACGGCTCGGTTGACCTGAGCATACTGGCCGAATGCGCAGGAATTACCACCCAGGCGTTGCGCTACCTGAATCCCGAACTGCTACGATGGGCAACTCCTCCCGGAGACAATCCGTATCCACTGAAAATACCAAAGGGTTCCAAAGAGGAATTCATGGTGGCCTACAAGGAGATCCCCGAAGAGAAGCGGATGAACAACATAGTCATCCACAGCGTCAAACGCGGGGAGACACTTGGACTCATTGCCAACCGCTACGGTACCACGGTGCGGGCCCTTTACCAGGCGAACGAGGGGCTGAGCAGCGTCATCCATCCGGGACAGGAACTCGTGATCCCGGTGCCTGGAGGCAGCAATGTGGCGATCCGCTCCGAAGAGCCGTCGCGGGCACAGACGGCCCGCCTGCGTGCCGCAACCCAGAATCCCGCAGCCAACCGACCTGCCAATACAGCTGCCGTAACCTATGTCGTCAAATCAGGGGACACCGTGGGACATATAGCGGAATGGTTTGGCACCCAGGCGTGGCTTGTCCGCTCCTGGAACAATATCGGCAACCTGATCCAGCCCGGACAGCGGCTGACCATCTATGTCCCGGCGCATCAGCGCGACCAGTATGCGCAACTGAACAATATGACCCGGGCACAACGCAACAGCTTTTCCGTATCATCGTCAACCACGAGGGTTGCCGCAAGCGGTGACGGAGACTACCGCGTCTACACCGTGCGTCCGAATGACAACCTCACAGTCATCGCACGCAGTTTCAACACCAGTGTACAGGCCATACAGAACCTGAACAATCTTCAATCAACACGAATCTATCCCGGACAGACGTTACGCATTCCAAAATGATAGACATTCCGTCTCAACCATGACGTCTTCCCCGGCATCCAATATGCGTTTTTCTTCCCGTTTTGTTCTTGTCGCAGTAATCGTGGCAGGTATTGCCGCCACCGGCTTCATCCTGCGTCCCGACCCGTATTTTCTGATCCAGAAAAATTTCCGGATTTTCAGCGAAGTATACGAGAACGTTTCCGGATCCTACATTGAAGAAGTGGACCCGGAAAGGCTGATTCGCAGCGGCATTGACGCGATGCTCAACGAACTGGATCCGTACACCGTGCTCATTGACGAAGCCGGAAGCCGGCAGATGGATATTGTCACGACCGGGCAGTATGCCGGTGTCGGGCTGGAAGTCGGGGCACGCGGAGGTCAGCTGGTGGTCATCGCTCCGATTGAAGGGTACTCCGCCGAGAGACGAGGAGTGCGCGCCGGCGACATCATAAAAAAAGTGGATGACATCGATGTCACCAGGATGAACACCGAGGATCTGCAAAGCCTGCTCCGCGGCGATCCGGGAACCACGGTGGTGCTTGCAATCCGCCGCTTTGGCATCGATGAACTGCTGGAATTTGAGCTGACCCGGGAGACCATTGACGTCAAAAATGTCACCTACTACGGTATGCTGGATTCCGACTCCCGCATTGGATACATCCTGCTTGGAAGATTTGCCCAAAACGCCGCCGAAGAGGTCCGAAAGGCCATTCTGGACCTGCAGAAGGAACAGCCGCTCGATGGGCTGGTCCTCGATGTTCGCAACAATCCCGGCGGATTGCTGGATGAAGCCGTTAAGATCATTGACAAGTTCGTCCCGCCCGGTGAAAAAGTCGTATGGACCGAAGGGCGCATGTCCCGGGCAAATCAGCAGTATGAGACATCCGAACAACCGGTTTACCCTGACGGGCCGCTGGTCATCCTCCAGAACAGCGGAAGCGCCAGTGCCTCGGAAATTGTAAGCGGAGCCCTGCAGGACCTGGACAGGGCTGTTGTCATCGGAGAGCGCAGTTTTGGCAAGGGTCTGGTACAGATAGTGCAGCCGCTTTCCTATAATGTCTCCCTGAAGATCACCACTTCCAAATACTACATTCCCAGCGGGCGGTCGATCCAGTCCACGCCGTATCTGACCAGCGAAGAAGCGGCGGCCATGGAGCAGGTTCCGGATTCACTTCGGACACGGTATCAGACCCGTGCCGGAAGGGCTGTGTATGAGGGAATTGGAATCGAGCCTGATCTGGTCGTTTCCCGGCGCTCGCACAGCATGCTCGAAATCGCACTGCTTCAGAACAGCCACTATTTCTTTTTTGCAAACGAGTATACATCAGGGATGGAGCGACTGGATCCGGACAAGGGGCCGGATGACTTCTTCAAGGCATTTCTCGATTATCTTGAAGTGCAGGAATTTGAATACACAACGCGTGCCGAACGCCAGTTTGAACGTTTTTTGGAGGCACTTGACCCCGGAGTGAAGGAAGCCTCGGAGGACAGGATCGCGTCCATGAGAGAGCTGGTGGCGCTGGAAAAACAGCAGGAGGAAGAGCGTTATTCAGAGCATATCAAAAGGGAGCTGCTCCTGGAGTTGATATCCCGGTTCAACGGCAGCCGCGGAAGAATGAAAGAGCAACTGAAAACCGACGAGGCGGCACAGAAAGCTGTTACCCTCATCGAAAGCAGAAACCGGTATCTCTCCATACTTGAGCCATAAACTGTTTTGCTGAAAGCTGATTTACATATCCATACCACCGCATCTGACGGCAAACTGACTCCGGCACAGGTTGTTTCTCAGGCGCTTGAAACCGATCTGGATATCATTGCCATAACCGACCATGATACCATTGCGGGAATTGATGAGGCAAGGGCGGCGGCTGATGGGACACGCCTCAGGGTGATAACCGGTGTGGAGATAAGCACCCTGTACCAGGACCGTGAGTGCCATCTGCTTGCATATGCTTTCCGGGATACGGCGCTCATGAAGCGCCTGCTGTCCGATCAGAAGCAGAAAAGAGTCCGGCGTGCTCGGATCATCATTGAAAAACTAAATGTCATGGGTTTCGACCTGACATATGACGATGTGCTTGGCGAGGCCGGCCGGGCCCCCATCGGACGTCCCCATATTGCACGTGTCATGATCAGAAAGGGCTATGCCGCGGATACCCAGGAAGTGTTCCTGAGATACCTGAGCAATGAAGCCGGTGCCTACTACAAAATCGACTATCCGGATGTTGCCGATGTCATTGAAAGCGTCCACCAGGCCGGAGGAATCGCCATTCTTGCCCATCCCGGCAATTCGTACAACTTTATTGAAATCAAGGAACTTAAAGATTCCGGGTTGGACGGGCTCGAGTGTTATCATTCATCCCATACGGAAGCCCACAAACGGCGCTATCTTACCTATTGCCAGAGTCACGGCCTGGTCGCCACCGGTGGTTCTGATTTTCACGGTACCGTGCAGGACTATTTCCACTTCGGTGTCCTGCATATCCCGCTGGATCCGGACTCCCCGCTGCTTGACAACGCCGAATTCGGGAAGTCCGGTCAACAAGAAACATATTCAAAAACACTATGCAAGTGAACAAGATAGAAGGTACTTTCAACGTTACAGATGCCAGAATCGGGATTGTAGTTTCCCGGTGGAACAGTTTTATTACCGAGCGGCTCCTGGAAGGGGCGGTTGACATGCTGAAACGACACGGGGTTGATGAATCTCGGATAGATGTCGTATATTGCCCCGGTTCATTCGAAATTCCACTTGTAACATCCAAGCTGGCCGAAAAAGGCAAGCATGATGCCATCATCTGTCTGGGAGTGGTAATCCGCGGATCCACACCCCATTTTGATTTTGTGGCAGGTGCTGCAAGCAGAGGAATTTCCGACGTCATGCTGAAGTACCAGATACCGATTGGTTTCGGAGTCCTTACGACAGACTCCATTGAGCAGGCCATTGAACGGGCCGGTACCAAAGCCGGCAACAAAGGCGGTGAAGCAGCAATGACCGTCCTCGAAATGATTTCACTTTCCGGTCAGATTGATACTTTGTAAGCCCGGAAACTTTTGGTTCAAACAGATTATTACGGATTATTAACCTCTACTTCTTTGAATACCGAAGACCGTACATCACAACAGCAATCCCCGGAAGACAAGGAGAAACAGGATTTTCTCCGGAACAGGGGAGTAATTCCCCTTCATATTGCCGTCATTATGGATGGTAACGGCCGATGGGCGAAAAGCAGAGGAAGCGTACGCATAGCCGGCCACAAAGCCGGGGTGGATTCTGTCAAGGATATAACGGAAGCAGCCGCACAGGTTGGCGTCCGGCACCTCACACTGTATGCCTTTTCAACGGAAAACTGGGGACGTCCGAAAGGAGAAGTCAGCGCTTTGATGAAACTGCTTGTGCAATCACTGCGCTCCGAAACACGTAAGCTGCACGAAAATGATATAAAGCTTACCTCCATTGGGGAGATCGACCGGCTTCCGCCTACCTGCCGGCGTGAACTTGAGGAGGCCATTGAACTCACAACAGACAACAAACGCATGGAATTGTGCCTGGCACTGAGCTATTCCGGAAGATGGGATATCAGTCAGGCCGTCAGCCGCATATCTCAAAAAGTCAAAGATGGAATTCTTTGTCCCGAAGAGATTAACGGTGACATCATCGCCGATCATCTTTCAACTGCCGACATGCCGGATCCTGATCTGATCATCAGAACCAGCGGTGAGTTGCGGCTGAGCAACTTCCTTCTGTGGCAGTCTGCCTACTCCGAGCTTTATGTAACCAATACATACTGGCCGGACTTTCGGCGTGATGAGCTTTATGAAGCCATTGAATCCTATCAGAACAGAGAGCGTCGGTTCGGGAAAGTTCCTTCTCACTTTGAGCTCGAGGAATCATCTGTAGCCATGAGATAGAAAAAGCATTAAACTTCCGGAAATAAAGATTTTTAAAAGACGTTCTTACACCGTGCTAATTAATATCAGAAATATTTTATTCCTAACTGCAATCGCAGTTCTCTTCAACTTTTCAACGGCTGTCGTACTTCATGCCCAGGCCGTTAATGAAGTTCCGGGGGGTGGAACCGCCTTCCGACCGAACAACCCCCTTGAGATGCAGCCGCGTCTCTACGAGTTGATCGATGTCACGGCCACCGGAAGCCGCTTTTACAGCCAGACGTTCATCGTGAATGCATCCAACCTCAATGTTGGAAGCAACATCCGGATTCCCGGCGATGAGATTCCGCAGGCTATAAAAAGACTCTACAACACGGGGCTTTTTTCGGATGTGAAAATCTACAAGCGTGAAGCGGGACGTGACGGCATAATACTCGATATCGAAGTCATCGAACAGCCGCGCCTGGAGAGCTACACCATCGAAGGCGTCAGGCGGTCCCAGCGCAGGGACCTGGAAAACAAGATCCCGCTCTCACGCGGCTTCGCGGTGACGGAATCGGCCAAGGCCCAGTCCGTCCAAACCATTCAGCGCTATTTCGAGAACCGCGGATATCGCAACACCACTGTTGAGGTGAACGTATCCGAAACCGATACGCTCAGGAATCGCGTCTCACTCACATTCAATGTCGACCGCGGCGACCGCATTCAGATTCGAACCATCGATTTTGAAGGAAACGAAAGCTTCTCGGACCGGAGACTCCGGAGAAATATCGGTGATATCAAGCGCGACCGCTGGTGGAGGATCTTTACACGCCAGACCTACAACCGTGAAGATTACGTGGAAGGCAAGGACGAACTGCTAGCTTTTTATCGTGAAAACGGGTTTCTAGATGCACGGATCGTGGAGGACTCGGTCTTTGTCTACTCCAGGAGAAGGGACAAACAGGCAATCGGTGTCTTTTTCAAAATTGATGAGGGACCGCAATACCATGTCCGAAACATACACTGGGAAGGGAATACCGTCTATACCGATGAGCAGCTGTCGACCTCACTGGACATGGCCACCGGTGATGTCTTCAACGAAAGGAAATTCGAAGAAAATCTCCGGCAGAACAGACATGAAACCGATGTCACCAGCATGTATCAGAACATCGGCTACCTGTTCTTCAATGTACAGCCCGAGTTTGACCGGGTGGATGGGGATTCGCTTGACATTACCCTGTTCATCATTGAAGATGATATTGCCACGGTGCGCATGGTGGAGTTTCTTGGCAACACCAAAACCCATGATGATGTGGTGCGCCGCACGCTGAGAAACCTGCCCGGCTCCAAATACAGCCGCTCGGCAATCATCAGGTCCATCAGGGAACTATCCCAGCTGGGATACTTCAACCCCGAAGCCATCCAGCCCGACCTTGATGTGGATTACGAGGATAAGAAGGTGGATATCATCTACTACCTGGATGAGTCCATGAGCACAGACAACTTCGAGTTCTCCGGAGGTTATGGTGGACGGCAGTTCGGACTGATCCTTGCAGCCCGGGTCAATTTCAACAACTTTTCCGCCCGCAATCTGTTTAAGGGTGAAGCCTGGCGGCCCCTCCCAAGCGGAGACGGCCAGCGGTTATCCCTCGGTGTGCAGATGACCGGCCGCGGGTACCAGCATTTCAGTTTCGGATTCCAGGAACCCTGGTTCCTCGGCCGCCCGAATTCCTTCGGTATCAATCTCTCCTACAGTCTTTTCACAGGCGGCAGCGGCACCTTCTTTGGGTCAAGCACAACCCGGCAGGAGATGTTCTCGGGCTCCATTGCCTACGGAAGACGCCTTAACTGGCCGGATGACTACTTCCGCCACATCACACGCCTGCGATACCAGTATTTTGACGTCGCCGGTTTTGAAAGCCTTCTTGGCGGCCAGGCCAGTATCATCTCCATCGCCCAGGAGCTCCAACGAAATTCAACCGACAATCCGATCTCGCCCAACGTTGGATCACGGTTCACCATCCACGGTGAAGCAGCACCCAATCTCCCCGGCTTCTCACAGTATTTCAAGGTGGGGATGGACTACCAGTACCATATTCCGATCATAGGCAAGCTTGTGGCAACCTACGGAATGGAACTCGGATACATGAGCTGGTTCGGCAAATCCAACCGAAGCCAGTTCCAGCGATTTTATCTGGGTGGTACTCCGCTCCAGCAGCAACAGGTGTTCACCAGGGACAACATCGACATGAGAGGTTATCCCGGCGGATTTGAAGGCTCTATCTCACCGTATCGCGACGGCGAGGAGATCGGTGGTACGGCATACAACAAGTATATGGCCGAGTTGAGGTACCCTCTCATCAGTACCGAACAGGTGCAGCTCATCCCGTATGCATTCCTGGAGGCAGGTAATGCCTTTCTTGGATACAAGGAATTTGACCCCTTCAACGTTAAACGTGCAGCCGGTTTCGGTGCCCGTATTTTCATGCCGATTCTCGGACTTATTGACCTGAGTTACGGTTACCGCTTTGACGGTATCGAAGCTCCGGGTGTTGATGCCAACCAGTGGCAGTTCCTGTTCAATATTGGTGCTCCGTTCTGATCATGAAAAAACTGTTGCCCGCCTTCTTCCTCCCTCTGCTCCTCCTGCTGATTGCGGCCCCTCCCGCATCATCGCAGCAGAAGATCGGTTATATCGATTCCGATGTGATCATGCGTGAAATACCGGAGTATACCGGAATCCGCCAGCGGCTGGAAACCATCGCCCAGAACTGGAAGCAGGAAATCGACGAGATGCAGGTGGAGATAGAGCGCCTCAGACAGGACTTCGAAGCACGTGAAATACTCTTCACCCCTGATATCAGAAGGCAGCGGGAGCAGGAAATTGACCGGAAGGTCCGTGAACGGGAACAGTATATCAACCGCCGGTTTGGTCCGGACGGTGACTATTTCCGGCAGCAGGAAGAATTGCTGGAACCGTTGCAGCAGCGCATTCTGGAAGCTGTCGTAAAGGTGGCGGAAAGAGAGGGCTTTGACCACGTATTTGACCGAGCCGGTGACTATCTCTTCCTGTTCTCGCGCCGCAGATGGGATATCAGCCGCGATGTACTTCAGGAAATGGGCATCTTCGTAGATGATGACGCTCTTTGAAACAGGGTAACACACAATTATTGGACATGGTATTTCGTATTCTATTTGGGCATTTTGCATAAAGGCCCGGAATCATCGTATCTTGACAAACTTTTTTTACATTAACTGCAATTAAATATGATGAAGTATTTCACGACGATCATTATTCTTCTTCTCGGAATTACTGTAGCTGCCAACGCTCAGACGAGGGTTGGATTCATGGACCCGCAGGTAGTTCTTGACCATTTGCCGGAAAAAGAGGCCATCGAACGGCAATTGAACAGATTTCTGGACAGCAGGGAAGCAGAGTTTGAAGAAAAAGCCATTGAGTTCCAAAATATGCTGGCCAGATTCCAGCAGGAAGCGCCCAACCTTACTGAACAGGAAACAAGGCGCCGCCAGCAGGAGTTGCAGACCCGCGACCGTGAACTGGAGGAGTTTCAGGTAAGGGTGCAGCGTGAACTGGAGCAGCGCCAGGCTGAGCTGCTCGGACCGATACTTCAGGAGATGAATATCGTTATCGAATCCCTCGCCATGGATATGAATCTGGACTATGTCCTGAATGAAGCCACAAGTGAAGGGGAAATGTTCCTTCTTTTCGTTTCAGATGATGGCCGGGAGAAGCTCAACCTGACCGACAAGGTCATCGCAAGAATGTTACAGTAACCATTAAGCAGATATCACATAACAATGAAAAAAGCTTGGATTTTTATCGCATGTTTTCTTTTTATCGGGCTCGCACTTCCTGTTGAAAAAGCTCAGGCCCAGGCACAGGATGAACTGAGGATTGGCTATGTCGATCCGCAGACCATAATGCGCAGCATGCCCGAAATGGCCGCCATTGAACGCCGCCTTCAAAATTTCATCGATCGCAAGCGCCAGGAGTTTGCAGAAAAGGAAGCCAACTTCCGCAGGGAAGTGGAGGAATACCAGCAAAAAATGGCGGTGATTTCCGATGAAGCCAGACGCCGCGAAGAAGAAAGGCTGGCAGGGATGAATCTGGAACTTCAGGAGTTTCAACAAAATTTCCAGCAGGAAATCCAGGAACGGCAGTTCGAACTGATTGAACCCCTGCTCACCAAGATCCAGGGAGCCATTGAATCTGTTGCGAAGGAACGCAACTTCACCTTTGTTCTCAATACGATGACCAACAATGGTGATTTCATCATTCTCTATGCCTCCGAGAGGGCCCAGCGAGACTATGACATCACCGATGAAGTGATGCAGCGCCTGGACCTGATGTAATCCGGCTGCATCTTGTTGCCTGACTGATGACCCACCGGGCACTGCCTGAAGCGCATACCTTCCATCTTCGGTAACGTTATGGATCCCTATTATTTTGAAAATAAACTATGGAAAGAGGGGTTCCGCAGAGTTATGGGACTGGATGAAGTGGGCAGAGGGTGCCTGGCCGGCCCGGTGGTGGCTGCAGGTGTTATATTGGATCCCAATGTCCGGATTCCCGGTATCAGTGACAGCAAGAAACTCGGTGCCGTGCCGAGAAGGACAATCGCCGAACAAGTAAAATCCAGAAGTATCTGGTGGATGGTTGCCCGTTGCGAAAGGGATGAAATTGATGCGCTCAACATACTCCAGGCATCACTTAAGGCAATGGCAAAGTGTGTTGAGAAGACAGACCCGAAGCCGGATTATCTTCTTATCGACGGGAACCGGGGAATCGCTTCCGCTTTAATCCCTTCACTTACCATAATTAAGGGTGATGAACTCAGCGCCAGCATAGGTGCGGCATCCATTCTGGCAAAAGTGTACCGGGATGATTACATGGCATCGTTGCACAGGGAATATCCGGAGTTCGGCTGGGACAGGAATGTTGGGTACCCCACGGCGATGCACTACAAAGCCCTGCAGGAGTTTGGAGCAACCCCGCACCACAGGACCACCTTCCGGCTGGGAACAGAGCGTATTTATTGTAGCAGACCGGATGCAGAACATGGATAGGCAATTACAGACCTGACAGCCCGGTTAATGACTCCCGATTCGGTTCCGGTACCGGAGTCAGGAATAAATGCTGAAATCACGCTTGTAGAAATGCAGATTCAGGCAGATAGCCAGCATGATGGAGTATGAGAGGAAAGCAGATCCCCCGTAACTGACAAAGGGAAGGGGCAGTCCGATAACCGGGAAAAGGCCCATGGCACTGCCCAGATTGATCACCAGGTGGACAAAAAAGGTCATGGCCACGCCAACAAGCACCAGCTGTGCAAAAGGATGCCGATGCTCTCCGGCAATTGCAAGCAAGCGAAGCAGCAAGATGGCAAACACAAGCAGGAGCAAGCCGGCTCCGACGAAACCGAACTCCTCAGCGATTACCGGAAAAATGAAATCGGTCCACTGCTCGGGCAGAAAGCGCAGCTGCGTCTGCGTGCCTTCCAGAAACCCCTTGCCCCATAACCCTCCGGACCCAATGGCCGTTTTGGCCTGAAGCACGTTCCATCCGGCTCCCTGAGGGTCCAGGGCCGGATTCACAAAGGCTTCGATACGAGCCTGCTGGTGGGGTTTAAGTATCTGATTCAGGGCCAGCTGAACACCGATAACCACAAGGTTTCCAACAATGAATGCAGAACTTGTAAGCCAGGGCCTTTTCTGAATGAAAAAGATGGCAACCGTGAGCAAAATGGTGGCCAGCACACCCAGTCTCCAGTCGATTATCGAGAAATAGGCAATAATGGCAGGAGAGATGAGAAAAAGTGAAATCCCGTAAGGCAGACCCGACCAGAACAGCATAACCGGAATGATGGCCAGAAGCACCAGAGCCGTACCGGTATCATTCTGGAGGATGATGATGATGCTGGGTATTATCATCAGCACCACAGCAACAAGCGCAGATCCGATGTGTTCCGCGGATATGTCGCGCCTGCTGGTCAGGTAGTTGGCCACAGCCAGGATAGTGGCCAGTTTGAGCATTTCACTTATCTGGAACCGCAACCCGCCAATTACAAGCCATCTTCGGGCCCCGCCGGCTTCCGTACCCCAAATGACAGTGGCAATGGCAAGTATGATGCACAAGACATACAGTGCATAGGATATCTGCTGGAATGTGCGTGGACTTGTAAACTGAATGGCTGCCATGGCTATAACTGAGATGCCTATCCAGACCACCTGATTCAGGAAATTACCTTGAATGTAAGCGGGAAGGAACTGTGAAACCGGTCCCAGCGTCGCACTGTATATGGCAACAAGTCCGGCCGAGAACAAAAGGACCCAGCAAAAGATCAGCAACCAGTCAAATTGACGATACCAGGTCATTACAGATTCTCCTCACTGCTTGTACCGCTGTTAGCTTCTCTTTCCCGCGGGGTGAACGTCTTGACATACTGATATACCCAGTTCCGGCGGATCTGCCCATGGAAGTACTGCTCCATCATCAGGCCAGCAATGGGGGCGGCAGAGATGGATCCGAATCCGGCGTTCTCAACCAGTACGGCAATGGCAATTTCAGGATTCTCATAAGGAGCGTAGGAGATGAACCAGCCGTGGTCGATCCCGTGTGGATTCTGTGCTGTGCCTGTTTTCCCGGCTACTTCCACACCGGATATATCGGCATAAAACCGGCCGGATCCCTCCGATACCGCCTTGCGCATTCCCTGCTGGATCACCCTCAGGTGGTCCTCATTTATCCAGGGAATCCGCTCGCTTTCAGGGGTGTTGAGGACCGAGGAGCCGTCCGGATAAACGATGCGGTCCACGATATGCGGCTGGACACGGTAACCGCCATTGGCAAGCTGTGAGGCAACCAGCGCCATTTGCAGGGGAGAGCTGGAGAAAGTTCCCTGACCGACACCCACGCTGATCAAATCACCAATACCCCAGTTCCGCGGTCCGCCGAAATGGGTGTTGTAATAGGCGCTGTCGGGAAGAATGCCCCGACGTTCATGCGGCAGGTCGATGTGCGTCATCTGTCCCAGTCCGAAGGAACTTGTGTGCCGGTGCCAGGCATTCAGTCCCACCCGGTTCATAGTCTGGTTCATCAGCGAGAAGAAATAGGTGTTGCATGAATTCTGAATGGCTTCTACCAGATTCTGGCGACCGTGCTGCCGGGTGCAGCGATAGTAGCGGCCAAGTGTAAATCCACCCCTGCAAGTGATTTCCGTCTCGGGGTCAATAATGCCGAAATCAAGTCCTACGAGCCCCATCAGGGGTTTTATGGTGGAACCGGGTGGCTGCATGGTTGATATGGCCCGATTGAACAGCGGGTTGGAGGTATCGGCATTCAGCGTCATCCAGTACTCCATGTCGATGCGTCCGGAAAGACGGTCAACGTCAAAGCCGGGCGAGCTGACAAGGGCCAGGATGGCGCCTGTATTCGGGTCCATGGCAACAACCCCGCCTGTTTTTCCCACCATAAGGTCTTCAGCCAGAAGCTGCAAATCATGGTCAATATGAGTGTAAATATCTGCACCCTTGACAGGAGTGTGGCCCATATGTCCCTCTCCAAAGGGTCCCAGAGCCTGGCCCAAAGCATTGACACGGATGTAGCGTGACCCCAGTTCACCCCGCAGATCCTGCTCATAAGTGAATTCAATTCCGCTTCGCCCGGCCTTATCCCCCAAACTGTATCTGCTTGAACTGCGATACTCCTGCTGCGTGACTTCACTGAGGTAACCGAAAAGATGTGCCCCCTTGATATCGGTTGGATAGTGTCGCTTCGATTCGACATGGTATCCGATTCCGGGCAGCTTCCAGATGTTCTCCTGCATTTTTGAAAACCGGTGAAAACTGATATCCGAAATCAGGCGGGAGGGCCGGTGCCAGGAATACCTTCTAGCTGCCTGAACCCGTTCCTCGATCACTTCCGGTGCTATATCAAGATATTCTGCAAGAATCGGGATGGCGCCAGAATCGAAATTGGCTGGTGTGACCGTGACCGTGTATATGGGCTGATTGTCAACAAGCATGCGCCCGCTTCGATCGAAAATGAGGCCGCGGGCCGGACTCACATTTTCCTGCCGGATACTGTTAGCCAGACTCAGCGGTCCATACGTCTCGAACTCGATAATCTGAAGCTGGAACAGCCTGCCGGCAAAGATCAGCATCATGGAAATGGTGATCACCTGCAGGACGCGGATAGATACGTCGTTACGCTTTTCTTGCTTGTTGAGATGCATGGCTGTCATTTAATTGTCACGCAATATGTGAATAATGCTGCCGGTTATTGCGGTCATCAAACTGCTGCCGATCATTATTTGCAGGAAAACGGGGCCTGCCTGATAGATTTGCGCAAAGAACGCAGCAATCAGGAAAAAGAAATTGTGGACAAGGGATATCCCCAGTAATATGAGAAAAACTTGTGTAAAAAAAAGCCGGGTTTCTTCCACACGAGGAACAAATTTATATACAATCAGGGTGGTCAGCGGCTTGGCCATGAGATGCAGCCCCCAGTAATCAAGGAAAAAGTCGGACATCAGGCCGACAAAAGCTGCAAACAGTATGGCAGTGGTGCGATTCTGCGTGGCAATGACCCAGATAAGGGCAACCAGGGTAATGTCTGCCTGTATGGGTCCGTAGCTGAGATGATTGAATATAAGCATCTGCAACAGGACTGCTGCCAACCCGATTAGCCCGAATTTCAACAGTTCTGATTTCATTGGAACAGGCTCTCATATTGAAGCAGAAGTTCTTCCACTTCCGGCTCTGGTTCAAAACGGACGATGAATGCCTCGGCTGCCTGGTGCAGGGAGACGAAAGGCCGTATGTAGATCTTCTGCGTATCGCGGCCCTCCTCCGGCCTGGTAAGGGTGACCGTGCCGATGGGTATTCCGGGTGGAAACTGATTGCTGAAACCGGACGTTTCTACAACCGACCCTACCGGGACGTCAATGGTCTGTGGCACATACTGCATCAGCAGCTTGTTCGACTGGTCCGTGCTCCATGAGACAATGCCATATGCCCTGTTGCCCTGCACACGTGCGCTCACCCGGAACAATGGATTGAAATAGGGCATAACCTGAGCGTGTCCCGAACTGGAGAGGATCGTCTGGCCAATAAGGCCATCCGGGGTTATGAGCGGCATGCCCGCTTCCACACCGTTGCTGCTGCCCTTGTTGATGGTGAAGGAATTGTTGATGCCCGTCAGGTTTTTGGCAACAATCCTGACCGGAATCAGATCCAGATCCAGCGTGTCACGCAGGCCGAGCATATCTCGCAGGGCTCGGTTTTCTTCCCGCGCGGACCGCAGGCGGCTGAGCTCATCCTGAAGGAGAACGTTCTGTTTGCCCAGCTGCTCGTTCGTTTGAAGGGCGCTGCGATAGACCCTGACCTGGGAGAGCGGTTGCTCAATATAACTCATGGCAAGGATCGATACCTTGCGAACAGATTGCAGTCCGCCGTCATGGCGAAACACCATGAGGAAAAAAGCGATCAGCAGGAACAGTACGGTGAGTACATGGTCCCGTACGTCATCCGTCTTGCGGAGTGAAAACTGCATTCAGGTAACATTCTGTCAGGTTAGAATCGCCCGGTAGTATTCCAGATCTTCAAGCACCTTGCCGGTACCCCGGACCACGGCGGTCAGCGGATCCTCGGCAATATGTACCGGAAGATCTGTGGTTTCCATGATCAGCTTGTCGAGGTTCATCAGCAGTGCTCCGCCACCCGTCAGGAAAATTCCGCGATCCAGGATATCGGCGGACAACTCGGGGGGAGTCTGCTCAAGTGATTTGGTCACCGACTCGACAATGGTGTTCACGGATTCAGATATGGCCTCGCGTATATCTTTTGAGGTTACGATGCGTGTGCGTGGTACGCCGTTCACCAGGTCACGACCTTTGACCGTAAGTTCGAGTTCTTCATCCAGTGGCGCTGCGGATCCAATCAGACACTTGACCTGCTCTGCAGTACGCTCGCCTATAAGCAGGTTGTGATTTCGCCGGAAATAGTTGATGATGTCCTCGTTAAGCTCGTCCCCACCCAATCTGACCGACTGCGAATATACGATACCGGATAATGCGATAACAGCAATTTCCGTAGTGCCGCCGCCGATATCAACAATCATGTTGCCAACCGGTTCGTGCACATCCAGCCCGATTCCGATGGCCGCGGCCATCGGCTCATCCACAAGATAGACTTCCTTGGCCCCGGCATGTTCGGCACTGTCCCTGACAGCGCGTTTCTCAACTTCGGTAATGCCGCTTGGAACGCAAACTACCATTTTGCGGGTGGACGAGTACCAGCGAACCTTGACTTTCTTGATCATACCCCTGATCATGTGTTCCGCAACCTCGAAGTCTGCAATGACACCGTCACGGAGAGGCCGGACCGTCCGGATTTTCTTGTGGGTTTTTTCGTGCATCAGACGGGCTTCGTGTCCGATTGCAACAGCCTGGTTCTCCAAGTTAAGTGCAACTATGGAAGGCTCGTTGAGTACAATGCCCTGGTTCCGGGCATATATGAGGGTGTTGGCAGTACCCAAATCAATGGCGATATCCGTGTACAGCCAGTCGAACAACCCGCCTTTTGCGTTATTCTGACTCGTGGCTGGTTTTTTATTATATACTTCGGACTGCGGCATAAAGGTGTTTAACTGGTATTACGTGAACAAATGGGGAGGAGTGTATGATAGCTTCCAAATTTACAATATTAAACGGCCTTTTGCGAATTTCTTTGGACGAAAACAGAAAAAAAGCGTCGTTAAGAGAGATTTTGTCAGACATGCGGATCAATGCCTGAAATGCCTCGTGCCAGTGAAGACCATTGCCACTCCAAGTTCATCGGCTTTTGCAATCACCTCGTCGTCCCGTACACTGCCACCGGGTTGGATTACGGCCGTTGCACCCGCTTTGGCCGCCTCCTCAAGTCCATCGGCAAATGGAAAAAAAGCGTCCGATGCCACCACGCACCCCTCCATCCTGTGTCCGTACAGCTCCGCATTCCGGGCAGCGATGCGCGATGCATTTACCCGGTTCGGCTGCCCCGTCCCAATGCCAATGGTTTGCTGGTCACGGGCATAGACTATGGCATTCGACTTGACATGTTTTGCAATGGTCCAGGCGAATTCCAGGGTGCCCATCTGCGCCCGGTCCGGTTGCACCTTTGTGACTACTTCACGTTTCTCGTTGAATAGCCCGCTGTCGGCATGCTGCCAGAGATATCCGCCAACAACAGACCGCACCTGGGGGGCGCTTCCTTCCGGCCATGCCAGTATCCGGATGAGTCTCCGGTTGGATTTGCGTGTCAACAGATCCAGGGCCTCTTCTGTGAAATCAGGTGCAAGGATGATTTCAGTAAAGACACGGTCAACCTCCCGGGCTGTTGCACCGTCAACGGTACGGTTGAACAGCACGATGCCGCCAAACGGAGAGGTGGTGTCTGTTGAGAATGCTTTTTCCCATGACTTTCCGCCACTTTTCGCCAAGGCCACACCGCAAGGAAGACTGTGCTTGAAAATGGCACACAGCGAAGCGTCGTTTTGCCGGAAGTCGGCCCCTAGATTCAGAGCCGCATCAATATCCAGATAGTTGTTGTAACTCAGCTCCTTGCCGTGAAAGCAGTCGATGAAGTGCTCAGGATTCCCGTAGATGGCCGCAGGCTGATGGGGGTTTTCCCCGTAGCGAAGCTTCCGGTAAACCGGTGAGTGGATGTCCAGCATGGAGGGGATAAAAGGTTTCGCATCTTCGTCTCCATGATGCAGCTCCATGCTGACTGCGGTGAGACCAGATGCCTGAAGCAGTTTTTCAAGTGACCCGGAAATGGCATTGTCATAGGAAGCGGTCAGTTGAAACGCCCGGACGGCAAACCTGGCGCGCAGGACTCCTCTGATTTTCCCGTTATTTTGACTTATTTCATCGATCAGTTCAGGGTACTGATCCGGATCAGTGACCACACATACATTCTCGAAGTTCTTTGCCGAAGCCCGAACCATGGCCGGTCCGCCAATATCGATGTTCTCTATGGCATGTTCGGCGTCTCCCGGCCGGTCTTTTACAGCTTCCTGAAAGGGGTAGAGGTTAACAACTACCAGCTGGACTGGGTGTATGCCGAGCTCTTCAAGTGTTCGGGCATGCTCTTCCTTTCCGGGACGGGCCAGCAGGCCGCCATGAATTTTGGGGTGTAGTGTTTTGACACGACCATCCAGGCATTCGGGAAACCCGGTTATCTCGGAGACATCGGTCACAGGAATACCGGATTCGCGGATCAAGCGGGCGGTCCCACCGGTGGATATGATCTGTATGCCGGCATTGTGGAGACGCTGTACGAGTTCCGGTACGCCGGACTTGTCGGATACGGATATCAGTGCCCGCGTAACGGCTACGTCCTGGAGCTCCTTCGGGAAATCTGAGGTCATGATTCTTGCAGTTCTTTGATTGTTTGATTTAATGAATCCGGATATTATTCGAATAACGGCTGGTCATTACACCATAAAAAGCGTCGTGTCTTCACATTAAGGCTTTAGTTTGCGGCCGGCGATTACTGGCCTGCGGCTTCATGATCATGCGGGAAACCACTTTTACATGGCAGTTCTCAGCTGTGTGACAGCAGGAACCGCACCACTTTCGGATACAGCAGGTGTTCCTGCTTCAATACCCGCGCCGCCAGTGTTTCGGCCGTGTCATCCTTTCTCACAGGGACTTTCACCTGCGCTATGACGGGACCCTCATCATAAACCCTGGTAACATAATGAACCGTGCAGCCCGACTCCTGGTCCCCGTTTTCAATAACAGCGCGGTGAACCCGCATGCCGTACCAGCCCTTGCCACCATACTTTGGTAAAAGCGCAGGATGTATGTTGATGATCCTGCGTTTGTACAAATCTACAATTTCATTCGGGATTTTTTTCAGGTATCCGGCAAGGACGATAAGATCAGGTGATTCACTGCCAAGGATCTCACGCAGTTTTTGGACATATCCGGTGGAATCCTCGTAATCGGTTGGCGAGACGATGTGTTCACGGATACCGTGTTCACGGGCATAGCGCAAGGCCCCGGCATCCGGGTTGTCACTGATCAGGGCAGTGATCCGTGCAGGTATCTCCCTTTTCAGAGCAGCCTGGTGGAGCGCCTTGAAATTGGAACCTGTGCCGGAAGCAAAAACGACAATGTTCTTTGTTTTCAAGAATCAAAAATAGTGTCGGTGCTGGTTATTCTAACTGTTTTGCCAAATGACACAGACAATTCAACCCCCAACGGGAAGGGGAGTTTGTGGTCGATGTGTCCATAGGGAACATCCCGAACAACGGGCAGTTTCGTGTTCTTCAGAAGCCGGTTCAACACCTTGTCCATGGATGGAACGTCGTCAAAGGTCTCCTCATCCGGCGGTGAGAAGGACCCGAACATGACAGCGCTGGCCGCTTCAAACCATCCAGCCAGTTTTGCCTGCCAGAGATATCCTTCGGTTTTGTGCCGTGGCTCACCAACGTCTTCCAATATCGGGATGGTGTTTGTCAGATCCGGAAAGTACGGGGAACCTGCCAGCTTGGCGGCTACGGATAGTGTTCCCGGCATGGCAAGGCCACGGACCTCACCACTGGACAGACTGGCCGGTACCGTGAGACTGTAATCAACTTTCCCGGTTCGCATGAAATCCCAGAACGCCTTTTCAAAATCGGGATGTACGGGATCCGTATAGAAATCGGTTGCCGGCATTCCCGTGGAAAGGGACGGAATGCCTGTTTGCGCATAGATTCCCCACTCCAGAGCCGTTATGTCACTGTATCCTATCATCAGCTTCCTGGCAGATTTTATGGCGTTAAAATCAAGCAACGGCAGCATGGCGCTGCTTCCAAACCCACCGCGTGCGAAAAAGATCAGATCAACATCCGGATCGTTGACCAGCTGCATCAATTCCGAAGCACGGTCAACGGCACTCCCAGCAAGGTAGTTGTCCCGGGTATGGCAGCTTGGTTTGACGACAACACGGTATCCCCGCTTTTCAAAGTACGCAACACCTTTCTCTAGTCTGACGGGTTCAATGGGTGAGGACGGTGCCATGATTCCAATAATTCCGTTATCTGGCAAAGGTCTTAGTTTTATCATGGGAATCAATATTATTTACTTCTGTTCTACTGGGCTGAATATCTTGTAGTTATCTATACTCCATCTGATCTGCATGACTGTGATGACAATAGTGGCGGTAATGGGAACAGCAACCAGCATTCCGAAGATGCCGGCCAGTTCAGCGCCGGTCATTACAACAAAAAGTATTACGAGTGGATGCAGATTGGCTGATCTCGAGAACAGTGTCGGCTGTATAATGCTGACATCAATGATCTGGGTGATTAGAATGGCGATCAGGACATAAATGACCAGCGAGAAGTCACCTGTCTCAAGAATGGAAACGATGATTGACAGAAAATAACCGATGATCGGCCCGAAATAGGGTATGATATTGAAAACCCCGACAGCGATGCCGACAGACAAGGCGTTGTTCAATCCGGCAAAACTCAGCATAATGGTTGCCGTTGTGGCAATGATAATGCTTTGCAATCCGACACTTTTAAAATAGGTGATCAGTCTTTTTTCAACTTTCTCGATTCCGGTCAGAACGCTTTCGAAATACTTGTTGGGAACAGCTTCAAGGACATTGCGACGGAGACGGGCACCGTCCTTGAGGATGAAGAAGGTAGCAAAAGGAACTACAATGAAAGCCCAGAAAATGTTTGCGAAAATGCCCAGGATATTGTTGACCGTGCGGGAAATGTCATCCGTCTGGAAAAGGACTTCTACGGCGCCCGGTACGTTGTCACGCAAAAAACCTTCGGGCAGAAACGGAACCCTCCGCAGGATCTGTTCCTCGATCTCGGCGCTGACTGCCAGTACGGCATCGATATTGAGCTGCTGCCCCAGCATTATGACCTGCCCGGCAATAGCGGGAAGAATGGTGCTTGAAAACCATACAAGCAGCAAAACCAGGGTGGATAGAACAAGACTGACAGCCAGGGTCCGGTTCAGTCCGACCGCCTGCATGCGGTTTACAAAAGGATTGAGTATGTAGGAAAAAACCAGGGCTATCAGCGCATAAAGAACCAGAACGAAAAAACGATAGAGAACGAACAGAATCAGCAGGACAATGGCAAGTCCTATAAGAAATCGAATAAAACGTTCGATATTAAAGCTCTTCATTCTCCAGCTTTTTTAACAGTTCATCGCTTTTTTCCATTACTATGTGCCCGGGAAATCCTCTTCGAATGAGAAAGTCGGCAAGTTTTTTCTTGCGTTTTAACCCCGGCTCCGTTCTCATCAGCCGCTTTGCGGCACTCCGGGCGGCATCTGCCAGAGCATCAATGAGCTGGTTTTCCGTGAAGGTATTCTCAAGGGCCAAATCAATATACTGTTTTTTTACTCCTTTTTGGGCTAAGGCCTGCCGAATTTTTGCAGGTCCCCAGCCGTAATGCTCATTTTTTTCCCGGGTGAAGGTTTCGGCAAACTTTTTGTCATTCAGATATCCCTTTTCAATAAAAGGAACAAGTGCCTGCCGGGCCTCTTCTGTAGAGAACCCCTTGGCATTGCTTTTTTTGACAATTTCACCGGCAGCATGATTTCGTACTGCCAACCAGCGGAAGATTTGCTCGTTGAGCTGATGCCTCCTGTCCAGTTGTGTGAGTTCCCTGTAGCGCTCAGGCGTAATCACGTCACCCCGGGATATGCCGGCCTTATATATCACTTCCCGATGAAATCCGTCAAGAAAGGATCCCTCAACGAACAGAGAGACCCTGTCCTTTTTTCTTTTCTGGGGGACTATATCCGTACAGCGCCCTGGAAGCGAAAGACCCGGGTCATCCATTCTGGTATCCGGTTATTGCTGTCTGCCGGAATGCGTGTTTACTATCCACTCAGTCATCCGCCTCACTATTGCTTCCTGCCGTTTCAGCAGTGACTTTTACAGCGGATTTTTTTCCGGAGGCTGCTTTAGGAGCCGAATCCATACCGTTGTCGGGGTAGTGGTCCGGCAACAGTTTGCGGCGGACGATATCCTCGATTTCGGCACTCAGTTTGGGATCTTCCTGCAGGAATTGCATGGCCGAATCGGTTCCCTGTCCAATTGGTTCGCCGTTGTACCGGTACCAGCTTCCGCGTTTCTCCACAATATCAAATTGAACAGCAAGATCCAGAAGCTCGGCTATACGTGAAATCCCCTGGCCATACATGATATTGAACTCGCAGGTCTTAAACGGTGGAGCAACTTTGTTTTTTACCACCTTCACCTTGGTGCGGTTGCCGACCACCTCCTCACCACGCTTTATGGCCCCGATCCGTCGGATATCGATGCGCACTGAAGAATAGAACTTGAGCGCCTTGCCGCCTGTGGTGGTTTCCGGATTGCCGAACATCACACCAATCTTTTCGCGGAGCTGATTAATGAAGATCACAGCCGTATGTGTGCGGTTAACAACACCGGTCAACTTTCGAAGAGCTTGTGACATGAGGCGGGCCTGCAAGCCGACCTGGGCGTCACCCATCTCGCCATCAAGCTCGGCCCGGGGTACAAGCGCAGCAACAGAGTCAATGACAACGATGTCAAGTGCCGCCGATCGGATCAGGGTTTCGGTAATTTCCAGTGCCTGCTCCCCACTGTCGGGCTGCGATATGAGCAACTCGTCGATTTTGATTCCCAATGCCTTGCCATATTTGGGGTCAAAAGCGTGCTCGGCATCAATAAGCGCCGCGTGTCCTCCCGCTTTCTGCGCCTCGGCAATGACATGCAGGGCCAGCGTTGTCTTTCCACTTGACTCCGGCCCGTATATCTCAGTTACACGTCCACGGGGAATACCCCCTACGCCCAACACATGATCCACCATCAACGACCCGGTGGAAATGCAAGGTATGTTTTCAATGGGTTGATCGCCCAGGCGCATAATGGTCCCCTTGCCGTACTGTTTTTCGATCTGGCCAACCGCCAGGTCTATTGCTTTTCTGCGTTCATTATCGGACATGGAATGACACTCCTATTTATATATGTGTGAAATATGTGAGAATATACTTTCTTTTCGCAAGAATACCAACATCACTTGCGGAAATCTTTATTTATTAAGACAAGGAACCAGCTCAAAACTTACAATCCATTTTGTGATAAATCCACTAAAATATTACCTCTTTGTGTTAAACGGATACTTTTTGTGCCGCCAGTCTGCAAACTGTGCAGAACCCGTCCGGTAGTTCGTTTCGACATCCCCGAAAAGAATTCCTATCTTCCGCCTTGGTGCTGCTGAACTACTTGTATATGATCGATACTCATTGCCATATCTACTTGCCTCAGTTCCGGCAAGATCTTGCCGCGGTTCTTGACCGTGCCGCATATGAGGGCATTACCGACATCATGATGCCGGCCATTGATTTCGGTTCTCTCGAGCAGATGGCCGTCCTGGCCCATCCCAATATCCTTTTCCACAAGATGGCCGGGATCCACCCATGCGATGTCGATGGACCCGCGGATGGAATCGGGTTAAAACTGCTCGAAAAAGGCCGTTCAAAGGACATGGTTGCCATCGGCGAGACCGGGCTGGATTACTACTGGTCCAAAGAGCACATCTCCGCTCAGCAGGTGAGTCTCCGGGAGCATTGCGTGGTCGCAAAACAACTTGACAAGCCCGTAATCCTTCACAACCGGGACAGCACAGAAGACCTGCTGGATATTATTGAAGAGCAGCAGGACGGGCGCCTGCGGGGTATCTGGCACTGTTTTAATGGAACACCGGAGCAGGGGCGGAGGGCGCTGGACCTGGGCCTGTACCTGGGAATCGGCGGGGTAGTCACGTTCAAAAATGCCGGGGTGGACCGGGTGGTTGCCGGAATGCCGCTGGACCGGATGGTCCTGGAAACGGATGCCCCCTATCTGGCCCCCGTGCCGAAGCGCGGCAAACGCAACGAACCATCCTTCATGAAATACACGGCACAAAAACTGTCCGAACTGTTTGACATTTCCGTGGAGGAGACAGACCGCATAACCACGGAAAACGCCCGCCGGCTTTTCCGTCTCCCCTGAACTCAAAGGCAACCGCATCCGATGTAAGGACTCATCCGCGTCCAGGACCAGGCCTTATGCACGTCCGAAATCATGTCGCTCCCGCCTTCACCGTGAATGATGCTCCTCTTGCAACAGTTTAATAAGATTGCGGCTCTCATCGTCCGGATACACAATTTTCAGGCACCACAGGTTATACGTTGTTATCACCGGCAAGTCCGGCTGCTTGTCTAGAAGCATCGCATACACTTCCTTTAAAGTCAAGGCGAAGAACACCTTACCCATAAAAACCCATATCCATCCACCAATGCCTGTGCCGATAATGAAAAGCAGCAAGGTGTACATCAGCAGTCCTGCCGCCTCCAGCAGTCCGATCGGCTCCTCCCCGGTGATGCCCAACAGGTAAAACAACCCCAAAACACCGGACAACATGACGGCTATCGATACTAGTATCGATACAGCGAGATAGCTGTTTCTGAGTTTTCTGACATTTTTCAAGGTTGCCGCATGACACATGGTGTTGTATGCCAAGCCAAGTCCTAACACAGCTTTTCCGTTCTTGGCTGTTCAGATCGTGAAAACTATTACAGACCAGACGCTTGTCAAATATAGCATATTTTCACGTGCATTCGTGACCGGCCTGCCAGAATGAAGCCACCAGCCATATGAGGCAGAAGAATGTGATTAGTGAAATCCGGACACTCTCATGGGTATCTGTCCCTCAAGATTGGCCGGAAGCACCATCTCTCACCGGAAAGGTGATGTAATCATCGCAAAGTTTGGCCAGACTCCGGCGCAGGTGGCTGGAAACCAGGATGGTGCCGCCGCCGGTTTTGTATTCGCCAAGCAGCTCCAGCGATGCTTTCTTGCTTGATTCGTCGAGGGCGCGGAAGGGTTCGTCCAGCAGAATGATCTCCGGCCGTGTGATGAGACTGCAGGCGAGCATGGTTTTCTGGAGCATCCCGCTGGAGTAGGTGCCGATCAGGTTTTCCCGCCGCTCGTCGAAGTGGAGCCGGCCGAACAACTCATCGATCTGCCGGGGCGATTCGTCATCCAACCATTTTTTTCGCGCCCGCAGGGTCCATTCCAGCAATTCATTGGCACTCAGATAGGCCGGCAGGTCCGTGGCATCGGTCACAATCCCGATATGATGCAGGAACCGGTGCGGTGCGTCGTAGATCGGCTCCCCCAGGAATGTGATGGTTCCCTCGGTAGGAAACGCCGTAATGGAGACAAGCCTAAGAAAGGTCGTCTTGCCCGATCCATTTGCTCCAATAAGTCCGGTTGCGGTGCCTTTTTGGAAGTGGTGATTCATGCCGGTCAGGATCATCGGTCCTGTACCGTACCGTTTTGACAGGTTTTGGACATTCAGAAAGTCACTCATAATGCATCACTTGTAGTGTCGCGCCGGCAACGGTGTCCGGTGTTAAGCCAGACAATTGGAAATTTCGTCATCGTCATGGGTTATCCTGTTTTATATGTAAAAAAGTCATCATGCATATCGCTTCCGAAAGGCAAACTCGTTGTTACGGGTCAGCAGCCAGGCCGAGATGGCCGATACAGCCATGTCGAGCAGCGTCCACATCCACACGGCACTCCAGCTGACGGAATCAGAGAAAAGCGCCGCGGTGGATACGGTGAGCAGCAGTGCCAGAGTCCACCGGATTTGCAGGAAGAAGCGGGCAATCATCCAGTCACCCGACGGCATCATCCACCAGTGGAATAATGGAGGGGATACGGCAGAAACGGATACCGGCCATGCCAGCATGTTTTTGGCGATGATCCAGAACAGCAGCCATCCGGCATGCCAGGTTACCGGAGTGCCCAGCCAGATGAGCAGCCAGTAGGTGAAGGTGAGCAGCGCGATGATACGACCCATCGGCCGCTTGCGGTCGAGCTGTACGATCTGGGTCCATACTGCCGCCCGCCAGCGTTCGGGAACCCAGTAAATGGATTCGTAGGTGGCCGGCTGCCGGGATTCCTTGGTTCCGGTGGCCGGATTCGTGAACAGCTCGTCGTAAAAGGCATCGCTCTGGTAGTAGAGGCGGTCGTAACTCCGTACCTCCCTGCCGAGACGGTACCCGGCAAACCCCAGGAATAGCACAAAAGGAAGTACTGCCAGCACCGCGTGCGGAATGGCTGCAGATAACACCACACTCATCATACCGGCAAATGTAACCAGTATGGTGCTCAGAAAAGTGGGGAACATACCGGCGTCGGCCGGAGTGCTTTTCCCGACGGAGTCAAGCGTTTCAAAGAGCCGCCGGCCCGCCTTGCCCTCGTTCCAGCGCTGCGAAGACGCTCCGATGGTCACAAAGCGGTAGAGCGCGTAGAGCATGATGGCTGTAAGAGCGATTATCGCGGTGCCGAATAGACGGGTCTTGTCGTGGAAGTCCTGTCCCGGAGCGGCACTGTCCCCAAATGCGATGACGGCAGCAGCGGCAAGTCCGTACAGCCAGATTCCCCTAAGTTTCACCAGGTGATGCAGAAAAAGCCGCCGGGGAGATGGGTTGATCTGCAGAATCAATGTTTTGTCCCCATCCGGAAACAGGAGATGCGGGGTGATGAATGCCATGCAGGCCGCAAATGCCATTGCCAGGTACCGGAACAGTACGATGCGGTCTTCCAGTACCAGATCGTGCGACAACCACAACAGTGCCGAAAGAAGCACGAGCCCGGGGACAAGCGCGGTAATCCGCCGTGCCGCCGGTACATGTCTTCCGGGTATGGTCCGGTATGTGAGTGGAGTGAGCATGGGGCGTTTTGTCAGGGTGCTCCCGCTTCCGTAGAGCGGAAACCCAGTTTTGTGAGCAAGGGAAGCTGCTTCAGGATCTCCTCATTCAACCCGATTCCGGAAAATTCGTTTCTGAGCGGCGTTTCCTGCCGCAACCGAAGGAAAGCCGGTCCTTTTTGTGCATCAGGTTGCCCTATGAGTTTGCGCAGGGATGAATCATAGGAATATGCAGGATGCAGGTGTTCCAGTATCTTGCGCAGCGACTGTTCTCTTTCAGGAAATTCCTGGAGGTGCGGCCGCGCAGCCGGCGGTTCCGGATCGCTGAGACCAAAGAACCGGTGCAGGGCCACACACATCATTTCCGAGGCATTTCGCTTCGCCTCAATGGAGTAGCCGGCGATATGGGGCGTGGCCAGAATGGCGTTCTGCGCCGTTATGTCAGCGAATACGGGCTCGTTCTCCCAGACATCGCAAACAAACGCTCGTACCTGCCCCCGTTGTTGTGCTTCAACCAGCGCCTGCTCATCCACCACACCGCCCCGTGACGCGTTTATAACGAGTGTTTTGGGAGTGTCCGCAAGTTTCTTTTCATCAAGCCAGTGCAGGGTGGCATGGGGACCGGTGCGCTCCAGCGGCACATGAAGGGTTATGATATCGCATTTCAGCACATCCTCCAGGGACGCGGACTGAAAAGGGGGCCCAGGGATGGGTTGCTTCACGGCGGAAACAATGCCGGTTTCGCGGCCGGCCGCACGCTCACGCTCTTCCCTGGGCGGATCGTGAAGCAAACAGGTGATTCCAATTCTTCCAAGAATGTCGGCCGTTGCCGATCCCGTGAACCCGGCGCCGATCACACCGGCCGACAGCTCCGCAGGCGGTATCTCAAGGGTTTCACAAACCGACAGGACGGCAACCGCCACATATTCTGCAACGCTGCGTGCATTCGATCCCTTGGCATCTGCCACGGTTATTCCCAGCCGTGCCAGCCAGGCCTCGTCCAGATGATCCCTTCCGGCCGACGCTGTGGCTGCAAAACGCACCCGGCTGTCTTCCGGCAGGGTTGCGCTGTTAACGGGATTGGTCGTGCGGACCAGCAGCGCATCGGCCTGGCGAACCTGCTCCATGGTCCACCCCGCAATGGCATCATAGGACACAAGCCGCAGTGATGGATGAAGAAATCGTTCTAACTGATAATGATGCCGATCGGCCAGTACGGTTATCACGGGCAGTATCTCAGAATCTGTGATGGTTGCGCCGGCGAGATTTAGGTGAATCAAGAATTTCCTTGATAAGGAAACCGTCACGGAGTTTCTCAGGATCCATAAGGACTCCTTTGATATATTTCCTGCCCCGTACATCGGCAACAACCACTTCAGGAGAATCGCCCAGATCCTTGTAAATGGGGTTGTCCCCTTCGATAAGTTCTCGACTGACCTGGTCGGCATGGGCGCCGATCTTTTCCCCGGATTTGCCCTCGTAGGAAAACGGGTCTGAGGATGCGGATCCGGACCTGGGACCGGAACCAGACCTGGAGCTGGAACCATGAACAGGACCATGCGAAGGATGGCGGTAAGTGGAATCACGCTGCGTTCTGTCCTGGGAGCGTGTGCTTTGGCTGGCAGAGGTCCGGGATGCTCTTTCCTGCCGCTGCGCGTCTTCTGCACTTCGGGATTGCCGTTCCGGCTCCTCACCGGTCAGTACCTGCTCAAGCCCCTCGAAAAAATCTTCCCAGCTCTGCTCTCCGCGTCCTTCCCTGTGTTGCTGCGCGGTACGTTCGGTTTGCCGGGGACCCCGCCTGTCCAATTCACTGTCGGGCTGCGACCAGGGATCTTTGCCGGTTTCTTCCTTTCCGGGCAGTTCCGCGCCTCCCTTCAGCCCTTGAAATATCCGCTTGATAAGTGGAAAGAAGAGAAAGATCAGAATAAGGATGATTATGGGATCCATTTCCAACTGTTGGTTGCCATTGATTATATTCTATCCGATAATACAGCAAGATATCACTTTTTTTCACAAGAATTCACATGTAAACCCGCGTTCGGGCATAGTGCCGGCCAGAGCAGCCCCCCGGAACAAATACCTCACGCCACGGTGCATCCGCCACCGCCCAAACAGAAATTTATTTTGATGAAATGCTCATGACAGAGCACAAGCTCTGACACACATGCGAATAATATAAACTGTCATGGTTTTCAATGTGAAATTGTAATTCCAAACATTTATATACATGAACCGAACATGACCGCCTCCGGCTGTCACACATGAGGATGATTGCATTCTGTCATGTGAGTTCATCCTGACCATATGAATCAAAAATTTTAAACAGATGAACTGAAAGTCACGAAGTGAAATGGCCATGACGGCAATACGTCACACAGGAGCATGATTAAAAGCGTCATGGGCATTCTATGTGACCTTAGAACCGAAGGTCACGAAGTGCCCAGTGAAACGCGTAAGCGAAATCCAACATTTTAAACACATGAAATCCCAGAACATAGTCTCACTGATCCGGAAAAAACGGGATCGTGGAACCCTCACACCCGATGAAATTCGCTATCTGATCCAGCAATACAGCAAAGATGCGGTGCCCGATTACCAGATGAGTGCATTCCTGATGGCGGTATTCCTGAACGGCCTGAATGATGATGAAGCCGCCGCGCTTACCCGCGAGATGCTTCATTCCGGCACCGTGCTGGACCTGTCCGACATACCCGGAACCAAAGTCGACAAGCACTCCACCGGCGGTGTGGGCGACAAGACCTCGCTGATCCTTGCTCCCATTGTGGCGGCCTGCGGCGTGCCCGTGCCCATGATCTCCGGCCGCGGGCTCGGCCACTCCGGCGGAACCCTCGACAAGCTCGAGTCCATCCCCGGTTTCAATGTCAATCTGGACCTCAAACGCTACGTCGAGGTACTGAAAAAGCACAAATTGGTACTGATCGGCCAGACCGAGGAGATCGCCCCCGCCGACAAGCGCATGTACGCCCTGCGCGATGTGACGGCCACGGTCGAATCCATCCCCCTGATTGCCGGAAGCATCATGAGCAAGAAACTGGCCGAAGGTATCGACGCCCTGGTGCTGGACGTGAAGTTCGGTAACGGCGCATTCATGAAGACCCGGGAGGATGCGCTTCGTTTGGCACAGCGCCTGGTGTCGATCGGCGAGGAGTTCGGCAAGCGCACCATCGGGTACCTGACGAGCATGGAGCAGCCGCTGGGCAATATGATCGGCAACTGGCTGGAGGTGTACGAAAGCATCGAATGCCTGAACGGGGGCGGACCAGAGGATCTGCTCGAGGTCACGCACCTGCTGTCCGGCACCATGATCTGGCTTGGCGGCGAGGCCGGATCGGTGGAGGAGGGCATCGAACGCAGCAAGACCGCTGTGGCCGACGGCAGCGCCATGCAGAAACTGAGGGACATCGTTCTGGAACAGGACGGTTCCACCGAATTTCTGGACCGGCCGGACGATTACCCGCCCGCCTCACACTCCTTTGACGTTGCCGCCGCCTCGGACGGGTACGTCACGGCGATGGACGCCTACGCCATCGGCATGGCCGGGGTGGAACTGGGCGCAGGACGCAAATCCAAGGAAGATACCATCGATCCGGCTGCCGGCATCATCCTCAGGAAAAAGATTGGCGATAAGGTGCAACAGGGTGAAACAATCGTACGGTGCTTCACGAATAAGGAAGAACAAGCGGACAGTGTCCGGCAGATGCTGCAGGATGCCGTCACCATCGGTTCTTCCCGGCCGGAGATTCCGGCCCTGATCACCGATACGGTAACACGGGACGGCGCAAAACCCTGGAGCTGATTGCCCGGACTTGTCCGGTT
>SKNT01000025.1 GCA_007120385.1 Balneolales bacterium | reverse complement strand
GCTGGATGGCATGATTGCCGGATGCATGACAATCTCCCTGGTGCTGCTCACACGAATTGCTTCACGGTTTATCGGATGAGCGTCATCTTTCCGTGGGCGGTCCAGCCGGGTGTATCGACGCGATAGACATACATGCCGCCGGCCAGCCCGGCCGCATCCACCCGGATGGTATGATAACCGGCCGACAGGCGCATGTGCTCCCGTACACGCCGCACGAGCCGCCCGTTGATATCGAACAGTGAAACGGAAACCTGTGTCTCTTCGGGCAGAAAGATCTGAATGTTGGTGGTGTTGTTGAAGGGATTGGGATAGTTTTGTCGGATGCGCGGCTCTGTGATTTCCTCACCCTCATGGACGAGTACCGGGTCCGCGGCAACGGTGATATCCCCTACCCGCAGCTGCGTCCGCGCTCCGCTTGCGGTGGTCACCTGCTCTCCGGTGAAATAGTACTTCCAGCGAAGCTCCACATAGGGCTTGTTTTCTGCGGCTTTCGGCAGGCGGATATCCTCGAACCGCCGGCTGTGCCCGGGCTCGTGGTGACGCTGATACTCCACTGGTTCCCCCCACTCGTCGGGCACATCGAGGAACTCTCCCTCACCGTTGATCCGGTACTGCAGCCGCAGGTGATAAACCCGGGAATTGGGCTGCACGGTGCCTCCGGTCCAGCTCACACGGATGTTTTTCATGTCACGGGTGTCCAGTGCCAGTACGGCGGCGCCCAGCCGTGCGCCCGGGTAACCGGGGTTGCCTTCCGGGTTGCTGGTGTTCAGGAAGGCGAAACCGTCATCGCCAAGCCCGTTGATGCGGGTACGGGACTCCAGGTTGTATGCGCCTGTTGTAAAGCCGGCTGCAGGAGATCGCAAGCCCGGGTCGGCATCAGC
Source organism: Balneolales bacterium (assembly GCA_007120385.1). Lineage (GTDB taxonomy): Bacteria > Bacteroidota > Rhodothermia > Balneolales > Natronogracilivirgulaceae > SKNL01. The sequence goes on along the minus strand of SKNT01000025.1, from coordinate 4,415 downwards.
CATGTGTTGAAATGCCATGTTCGCCGGCCAGGATCCGGGTTGGGCATCCGGGCTCCATGACCGGAACCGATACGGTCCGTCTGCCAGGGGATGCGGCTCGGGAATGAGTTCGGTCGGCTGCCCGTCCGATACGAATACGGCACGCAGGCCGATGTCTTTGCCGGTGCGGATCTGTATCTGTTCCCGCCAGGAATGGATGTGTGATACTTCACGGGTCACGAGGTCAAATTCCTCCCAATGCGAAAACCGGTATCCCCGGTACGGTTTGGCCTGCAAATCGGCCGGGATTTCCTTGAAATAGGTGCCCGCCCATGGCCAGGGGCTTTCCCTTCCGGCTGTTCCTGGCGTCTGCTCATCGATGATCACCTGGTTCACCTTCACGCGCCCCTTGTGCATGGCCGAGACATCCACCTCAAGCCGGAACATGCCTTCCAGTCCGAAATACTCCTTCAGATGCTCACGCACATAGCCGGGGCGGCGTTTCGCAAAGTCACGCATGCGCTCCACGTTGAAATGCCACTGTGACTTTGACTCGATCTGGCCCCATCGCAGGATATGCTCCTCAATCACCGGCTCCAGCAAATCCTCAAACCGGTCGATCAGACCAATGACATGCTCAGGCAGGAACAGGGTGTTCAGGTAGTCCGCCGAGCGCCGGATGAATTCGGTGCGGAATTCCTCATTTCGCAGAAGTCTGCGGATCAGCACCGTGGACCACGGATCATTTGAGAAGCCGTCGAACTTTTCGTTGGTCATGTGCCGCATCATGTCGAAACTGGCCACCCGCCAGGGGTTCAGCAGCCCGAACCCCGCATCGGTATCCACAACCATCCAGCGCCAGCGCCCATCGTGCCCCGGCGGGGCATCCGGGTTCCACTCCGTACGTACCCGCCAGTATTCGATGTTGTTGCCAGGCCAGTCCACATTTCGAATGATCATCTTGGCGATAATGTAATCCAGGTAATTGTCGATGTCCATCATGGTCCGGATCTGGTTGAAAACCGCCGGATCGGCCGGATCGTGCTCCCGGATGAAATCCATCATGGCCGAATAGTGCAGGCTGTCACCGGCTTTGGGATCCATATTGTTCTGGAGCAGGTCGACATTGTCCGGATCAACACCCCAGGTGCGTGCCAGGTAATCCTCATCGTAGCGCTCGCGGAAGTTCATGATGCCCCAGTACTCGCCGTTCAGGAAGACCACGGCGGGACGGTATGCCTGGGTGTCCAGATTCAGCCCGCTGATAAGCGTCTGCATGAAACCATCACGGAACATGGTGGATCGGGCGAAAAAGTCCTGTCCGGAGTTTCTCAGAATGAGCCGGTTGTAATCGCGGTACGGCAGATCCGGAAAAATCGGGTGGTTGAACCGGCTCTCGCCGTATTCACTGCGGGCGTACAGCCGCAGGGACTTCAGGGGCAGTGACCGGGACCGCCCCCCGTGAATCCTGACTCCAATGCTCTGGGCAAACACGCGCTGACCCTGCTCATCAAAGAGCTCAAAGGCAGCCGGACGTTCCCATTCATGCCCGCGCTGCACGTAATTTCCGAAAAGATGCGGTTCATCCTTTTTGGGATCGTCCTCGGGTCCGCCCAGATCGTAATACTTACCCGGGACATAGATGCCCGTTTCATAGTCGAACAGATGGAGCGAGTCGGTGGAAAGCGAGACCACAGGTAAATGATAGCGTCCGCCGCTGCTGTCCACAAAAAAGGTATGGGTGGCAACCGGCGAGGGTTTGTAACCATGGCGGAAGGCACGGGCCCGGACCACCGTTCCCTTGAACACCTGGCCCTGTGGGGGGTGCCATTTGTATCCCAGGATCAGGGGGATTTCGGGCGGCGAAGTGGGGATGGTGGAGATGCCGTTGGGTTCGGGCGTACGGTCGGTGATGCGGATGGGGCCATCGGCAATCGGACTGGTGCTGTCGGGCTCGGAACCGTCAAGTGTGTAACGGATCCGGGTACCCGGACCGCCGCTCAGTCGAAGGTTGAAATCCGCAGTATAAAAGCCGCCCTCCCGTGAGAATTCCGGTGGTTCCAGTAAATCGGAAAATCCCTGTTCGGCATTGGAAAAACCGGGTGTGGGCCGGTCGAAAAAGACCCAGTTGCCGGAACCGTCAGGCATGCGCCCGTAGGAGACATCCACAGGCATGGATACGGGCGGCACATGATCCACAACGAGGCCGTGGATATCGGTCAGTGAAAGCGGCTCGCCATGGCGGCTGACACGAAAATTGGCATGGAGCGGACGGCCGGGTTCGGCGCGGTCCTTCCCGGAAGCAAAAACCAGCAGGAACTGTCCCGGAGCGATGGTTGTATCGGGGAAAAGCCATCGCCAGGGACGCCCGCTGTCATCCGAAAGGCCAAACAAGGCCAGGTTGACCGGTTCGTCTCCTATGTTGTAAAGCTCTATCCACGGCACGGTTTCTCCGTCCTCATCCTCGATTCCGGAGCTGTTGGATGCCAGAACCTCGTTGATGACAACCTGCGGCGGTTCGTCCGAATCCATGAACTGCGAGCCGGCTTCGGCCGGGTGGCCGGCCTCGTTCGTATAACCGCCAGGCGCGACTTCGGTCCCGCCGGACATGGCCTGCACCCCGGATGTGCTGCCGATGCTGTACATGATAGCTGTGCACAACAGGATAATGAGAGTGCGGGTGTTCATGATAGTATCGCTAAAAACGCCTTCCAAAACTGACACCGGGCATGACACGAAAACCGCGCGGATCGATGATATCCCGGAAATCGAGAACTCCGCGTTCATCCAGTTCCTCAAAGAAACCGGATATCTCATTGTGTACGGCGATCATGTAGAAAGGATGCAGCCCGATCCGGAACAGATAGTTTTCCAGGGAGAGCCGGTAGCCGATGGTGGATGTCAGGGCTATACCGAAGAAGCGGTTGCCCAATTCGATATCGTTGTAACCGACGTCGTACGGTCCGCCCCAGAAGTCGAATGAAAACAGGGTGGCCCCGAGGCCAAGCTCCAGCTTTCGGATGCCGCTGAAAAACGAGTAACTGGCGGAGACGGGGAACGTGTGCAGCTTGATGCTAACATCTTCCCCGGTTTCCTCATAGGTGATTTCGTCGACATAGGTCAGTCGGGACGCGCCGACCCTCAGATGGATTCTGCCTCGAAGGGTGCGCTCATAGTTGACACCAAACAGGTTCAGCGTATTGCCGAACATCTCCACGAAGACGGCATTTCTCTGCACCGGGGGAGATACCGGCGGATCATCGGCAAGTTGTGCGTTGGGGGTAAGGGCAAAAAGGCTGGCAGGCAGCAGAATCAGGACCAAAAGGAGCGAAACCGCCGCTGAGGGTCGATTTGCCCGCAAGAGATGGCTCATAACTTCTTCATCCGGTATCGTGTCCACGTCGCGCTGCTTTTCGCATTTTGGCATCATGTCAGCAGCCCGGGGTCACGCAGTCTTGCATTTTTTTACATTATTACAGAATAACCAGGTTGGTGCAACAAAATCAAATCAAATCGTGCACTTAACCCAGTATGGGTACCATCGCATACGATGGCACCGAAACGTCCGCTGCTTCCATCAGCAATCAAACGTGGACCAGGTATCACACTGGCATCCGGATTAGCAGCAATGGCCGGGATTGGGTCAGAACAGGATGCCAATCATGGCGGTTATGGTGCCGTTGCGTAAATCGCCGTTGCCTGAGGAATTATTGCTGATATTCATAACACTCAATACATAGCGTATATCAAAAGTGAACCGGGTTACACGGCCGTATTCAAAACCGGCACCGGCGATGACGCTCAGATCGGATTCACGGAATTGGCTTCGGACACTGCTGGAAAACTCCTCGTCAAAATCCACTCCAAAGACATCACCCCTGAGGTTCCCATTGAATTGCGCGCGGGTATTATAGGATGCGGAAACTCCGGCCAGTACGTGGTAGGTGTATCCGGACGGCTCGTAGCGAGGCGGTTCCGGAAAGTAGATCGACGTGCCAAGCCGGAACAGGAGCGGGACTTCGACATAGTACATCATCAGGTTTCCATCTATGCGCAAATCGCGACCTCGGATGTCCACATCTTCCTTTATGCGTCCGCCCCGGGTAGAAAAAAGCAGTTCCGGCTGGATTGAAAAGGCGGGCGTGACATAATAACGCATGTAAGCACCGCCTGAAAAGCGGGATCCAAGTCCGGGACTCAGCGATACGTTGATATCCTCGTCTGCCGTGGTCACAAACGTGCCATACATGTGCGAATAGCTTTTGCCTATTTGAAGTCCGTATTGGAGTCCCTGTCCGCTGGCCGGCATGACGAATAATAGTAACGGAAACAAAAGAAGGAGCAGTCTGATTTTACTGAACATTTCTGAAAACCGATCTCAAATGATTGAATTGCTGTTCAAATTCTTCACAAAGATAAAAAAAAACCCGCGGTAT
>SKNT01000153.1 GCA_007120385.1 Balneolales bacterium | reverse complement strand
GCTTTACGGGGTCCTTGTCGTCCCCCTTGTATTCCCAGCTGGAGACATTGCTGAAGTTCTCATCGTCGCGCACGGCTTCGCCGTCTTCGGTCTGATGTTCCTCGCGGAAGTGGCCGCCGCATGACTCTTCACGGTCCAGCGCATCGCGCGCCATCAGTTCGCCGAGCTCCATGTAATCGGCTACACGCAGGGCATATTCCAGATACTTGTTGAGCGTATTGTTTTCACCGGGTATGTTCACATCCTTCCAGAATTCTTCGCGGAGTCCGGCGATTTTCCTGATCACCATCTCCAGGTCCTTCCGGTTGCGCGACATGCCGACATGGTCCCACATGAGCTCTCCGAGTTCGCGATGGAAATCCAGCACCGTTTTCTTGCCTTTGACACCGAGCAGCTTGTTGATCCGCTCCATAGTCTCCTTTTCCGCCTTGGCGAAGGCCTCGTGGTCGGTGCCGATCTTCTCGGAGTGCAGGTTCTCGGCCAGATAGTCGCTCAGGGTGTAGGGGACGACAAAGTAACCGTCGGCCAGACCCTGCATCAGGGCGCTGGCTCCAAGCCGGTTGCCGCCGTGATCGGCAAAATTGGCCTCACCCAGGACATAGAGTCCGGGGATGGTGGATGAGAGGTTGTAATCCACCCAAAGTCCGCCCATGGTGAAGTGGACCGCCGGGAAAATACGCATCGGTACTTCATAGGGATTTTCGGCCGTAATCTTTTCGTACATGGCAAACAGGTTGCCATACTTGGCCTTGATGGCATCCACGCCCAGCCGCTTGATGGCATCGGCGAAGTCCATGTAGACCGCCAGGCCGGTTTTTCCGACGCCGTGTCCTTCGTCGCAGACATACTTGGCGCTGCGGGAGGATACGTCGCGCGGCGCCAGGTTGCCGAAGCTCGGGTACCGGCGCTCCAGGTAGTAGTCGCGCTCCTCTTCGGGGATTTCGTTCGGCGGACGGTTGTCGCCCTTCTTTTTGGGAACCCAGACCCTGCCGTCGTTCCGCAGGCTTTCGCTCATGAGTGTGAGCTTGGACTGATACTTTCCGGAGACAGGGATACAGGTCGGGTGGATTTGCGTGAAACTCGGGTTACCGAACTGGGCGCCACGCTTGTAGCAGCGCCATATGGCCGTGGCGTTGCAGTTCTTGGCCATGGTGGACAAGTAGTAGACGTTGCCGTATCCACCTGTGCAGAGCAGTACCGCATCGCCGGCATATCGTTCAATGGCGCCGGTAGTGAGGTTCCGGGCTACAAGTCCGCGCGCCTTGCCATCCACTTTTACCAAATCCAGCATTTCGCGCCGTGGGAACAGTTCGATCTTGCCGGCATGCACCTGGCGCATCATGGCCGAGTAGGCACCAAGCAGCAGCTGCTGGCCGGTCTGCCCGCGGGCGTAGAAAGTACGGCTGACCTGTGCGCCGCCAAAGGATCGGTTGTCGAGCAGTCCGCCGTATTCCCTTGCAAAGGGGACGCCCTGTGCCACGCACTGGTCGATGATACTGTTACTGACCTGGGCAAGACGGAATACGTTGGCCTCGCGGGACCTGTAGTCGCCGCCTTTGATGGTATCGTGGAAGAGACGCCAGACCGTATCGCCGTCATTGGGATAGTTTTTTGCCGCATTGATACCACCCTGTGCCGCAATGCTGTGTGCGCGTCGCGGTGAGTCGAGGATGGTGAACGCCTTGACGTTGTAGCCCAGCTCGGCGAGCGAGGCCGCGGCAGAAGCGCCGGCCAGTCCGGTTCCAACCACCAGTACGGTGAATTTCCGCTTGTTGGCCGGGTTGACCAGTCTGAGATTGTTCTTATGGTTGTCCCATTTATCCTGAAGGTTTCCTTCCGGGACTTTTGAGTTCAATACTCCGTTATTTGATGCAGTCATAATAGCTAACTCCGGTTAAACCAGTTCAAAATAGATACTCAGTGGCAGGCCGATAAACCCGATGGCAACGATCAGTGCCAGCACAAAGGCAATCGAATAGATGATCGGGTTGGTTTTTCTGGACATCCAGCCCAGCGACTGAAAAGCGCTCCAGACACCGTGCCGCAGGTGCATTCCGAGGAGCACCATGATCACCACGTAATAGATTGTATAGAGCGGCTGGGCAAACACCTCGCCCAGTCGGGCGTGCACGTCGTGCATTTCCGGGCCGCCGTAGCTAACCTTGGCAAAATCGTGGAAAGCGAAGGTGTTGAGGTGGGTGCCCACGAAGATCAGGAGCAGTATTCCGGTCAGGATCATGGAGCTGGAACTCCAGCTCTGGCGACTGGCGCCGCCCCGTGTGGCATAGACCTCATATTGCTCCGGGCGGGCCTTGCGCCGCTCAAGCCAGATCGAGATGCCCAGCCATGCGTGATACACAAAGAAGAGCAGCAGTCCCAGCCGGACAATCCAGAGCAGCGGACCGAGCTGATGCAATGTGTATGAGTAGGTGTTGATGGCTTCGGCTCCCGCAAAATAGGCGAGATTGCCGAGCAAGTGGACAATAATAAACAGGACAAGGCCAATGCCTGTGACACCGGTTGCTATCTTGCGGCCCACTTGTGAGTTAAGGAAAGTAGCTGCTTTGGACATAGAGGTAAATACTTGTTTGAGGCAGTAATTCTTATAGTTGATGATTGGGCTAATATAAAGTTATTTAACGATATTTTTCGTTTCCGGTCCGTCCGGAAACGGCTATTTATACCGACTCTACATAAGCGGCCGGAATGGATTTCCGCCATCCCGGGATGCCATCCAATCATGTAAATCACATCGGGCGAAAGCTATGGAAACCTTGTGAATATTCTGCGAAGAACCTGCATGATTCTAGCGTTAATGACGATGGCAAATTACTACCAGCCATTTGCAGACTTCGTTTTTTTGATCAGGATATTTGTATACTTGACGTACTGATTTGCATTATGTACTTTTTGCCCGGTTCCGGCGGGATGTCTCTCTGGAACCGTATCCTGTCAGAATAAACCCTGAGCACTTCCTATGTCATTGATGGTCTCCATTTCCGGTATCCGCGGGATTTTCGGCACCGACCTCAACCCCCAGAACCTGACGCTGTATGCCTCGGCTTTCGGCACCTGGCTCGGCGGCGGAGCGGTGGTTCTCGGACGCGACAGCCGGGTTACCGGCGAATTGTGCGAACGCATTGTAACGGCTGCACTGCAGGCCACCGGGTGCAACGTGATCCGCCTTGGCATTGTGCCGACTCCCACGGTTGCCATGGGCGTGCTGCAGCACAAGGCCGCCGGCGGCATCATAATCTCTGCCAGCCACAACCCGGCCGAATGGAACGCACTGAAACTGCTGAATTCCAAAAGCGAGTTTCTGGATGCGGCCCAGGGAGAGGAGGTGATCCGGGCGGCAAGAAACCATGGTATACGTTACCGCGATTACCAGGGTATTGGCCGGGTTATGTGCGACGAAACCATGCTCGATGCGCATATTGACGCCATCCTTGATCTGCCCTATATCGACCGTGACGTCATTGCCGGTGCCGGTTTCCGCGTTGCCGTGGATGCTGTTAACGGAGCCGGATCACACGCCATTCCTCGTTTGCTTGAGCGGCTCGGCATAACGGATATCCACAAGATTCACTGTGTGCCGGACGGGCTCTTCCCGCACGACCCGGAACCGCTGCCCGAACATCTGGAAGATATCTGCGAACTTGTCAGGAGCACCGGCAGCGATATCGGATTTGTCACCGACCCCGACGCCGACCGCCTGTCCATCGTCGGTGAGGATGGCGAGCTGCTTGGTGAAGAGTATACCCAGGCCATTGCATTTGATTTCATGCTCGCTAAAAAGGCCGGTCCGGTCGCCACCAACCTGTCTTCTTCACGCGTTGCGGATGACATTGCCGAAAAACACGGGCAGAAATGCTATCGCGCCGCCGTCGGTGAAATCAATGTAGTTAAGGAGATGCAGCGCGTCGGCGCCGTAATAGGCGGTGAAGGCAACGGCGGTGTCATCAATCCCGACCTCCATTACGGACGGGATGCCCTTGTGGGGGCTGCCATGGTCCTTCAGCACCTTGCCGAGCAGGGAAAAACCGCCTCGCAGGTCCGTTCGGAGATGCCCGGCTACGTAATCACAAAAAATAAAATTGCCATTGGCGACTACAACGCTGACGCAATCCTTAAATCCGTGGCTGAAACATACGCCGGCGAAAAGATCAACACCATTGACGGCGTGAAGATCGATTTTCCGGACGGCTGGGTTCACCTGCGCAAATCCAATACCGAACCGATCATCCGCATTTATGCCGAGGCCCGCACGGCGGAAAAAGCCGCAGAGCTGGCCGAGGATATCCGAAGTAAAACCATTTCCTAAATCGCTACCCTGAACCATGCTTGAATCCATGACCGGCTACGGCCGGGGCGAACACACCACGCAACACTACCGGGCAAGAGCGGAGATACGTTCCGTGAATTTCCGCTACTGCGAGATTTCACTGAAAATGCCCTCGCAGCTTCACACAATTGAACAGCCGTTGAAGGAACAGGTCCAGAAAAGTGTGAAACGCGGTAAAATATCGCTTACGGTGGATCTGGAACACCACACTACCGAAGAAGAATCCGTTCACATCCGTGAAGATGCACTGATGAAGCGGATCAAAACCCTGGAAAAGGTCCGGGAGGCCGCAGGTATAGCCGAGCCGGTGCGCCTGGAGCATCTTCTGGTGTTCGAGGAGCTTTTTGAGCTCACGGAAGACGACCCGGATCTGTTGAAAGAGCAGCACGAAGCTGTTGAAAAGGCGGTCATGCATGCGGTCGGACAGCTGCTGGACATGCGGCGGCGTGAAGGCCGCATGCTGCAGAACGATCTTGAACAGCGGCTGGCCATGCTGGCCGGATACTGCGTGGAGGTCCGCAATGGGGAAAAGGAGCGCATCCAGGAAGCCAAAACACGCATGACCGAGCGTCTGGAACAGCTGCTTGAGGACAACCGTGTTGATGAACTGCGCATTGAACAGGAAATAGCCATTCTTGCCGACCGTTTGGACATATCCGAGGAGCTGGTGCGCATGGATGCACATATCTCCTACTTTACTGAATGCCTGCAGGAGAACGAACTGCAGGGCAAGAAACTCAACTTCATCCTTCAGGAGATGCATCGGGAAGTTAACACGATCGGCTCGAAAGCCAACAGTACGGCCATTTCCCGAACCGTGGTCGGCATGAAAGAAATTATTGAAAACATCCGGGAACAGATACAGAATATCGCTTAAGCAGTGATTACCCTGTAGAATACCCTGTAACGAAACATGACCCCATCCACAAAAAGAGGAAAAGTCATCATATTGGTGGCGCCAAGCGGTGCCGGAAAAACCACCATGGCACAACGGCTTATGGCCGAGTTCCCCGATATCCGCTTCTCCGTCTCGGCCACCACTCGTCCGCCCAGGCCTCACGAGGTGCACGGGCAGGACTATTATTTTCTCACACCGGAACAGTTTCAGGAAGCCATAAACCGCAATGAGTTCCTTGAATGGGAGGAATTTTACGGCGGCAAGCGTTACGGATCACTTATTTCTGAAGTTGAAAATAAGCTGAAAAAAGGCTATTTTGTTCTGTTTGACATTGAAGTGAAAGGAGCGTTGAATGTCAAAGCGCAGTATGGTGATCAGGCGCTGGCCGTGTTTATCAGGCCGCCTTCGGATGCCGTCCTTGTAGAAAGGCTTAAAAACCGGGGGACTGAAAATGCCGAATCACTGCAATTGCGGCTGGAACGCGTCCGCATGGAACTGAGTTATGCGGACCGCTTTGACCATGTGCTAGTCAACGATGACCTGGATCGCTGTTATAACGAACTGCGTGAACTTGTCACCTCTTTCATGAACGAAACCACCACCCACTGAGAACGATTTTATGGCAGTCAAGTCACTTGATCTTGAAAAAATCCAGGCAATAACCGGCAATGTGTACGAAAGCATTGTGATCCTCTCCAAGCGTGCCCGGCAGATTGCCGCCCAGGAGAAAATGGAGCTTGACGAGAAGCTCAAGTATTTTGAAGGTTTTGAGGATGAGGAAGAATACACATTCAACGAAGAGCAGGAGCGCATTACCAAGGAGTATGAAGCCCGCCCCCATCCCACACAGCGCTCTGTAAAAGAGCTGATGCAAGATAAAATCTACTATCGCGGCATCGAAAACGAAGATTCCAACGACTGAGTGCCATGATGCGCGGCAAACATATCGTCATCGGCGTGACCGGTGGCATTGCCGCCTACAAAGCGGTTTATCTGGTACGCCAGCTCCAGGAGGCCGGGGCCGAGGTGCGTGTAACAATGACCGAAGCGGCCACCCGTTTCGTAGCCGGTAACACCTTCGCCGCCCTCACCCGCCACGATGTGCCCGTCCACATATTTCCCGACAACCCGACCGGGATCAGTGAGAACTGGACACAGCATATCCACTGGGCGGAATGGGCCGACCTGATTGCCATAGCTCCATGTACGGCCAACAGCCTGGCAAAGATTGTCCACGGGTTTTCAGATTCGATGCTTACAACCACCGTACTGGCTGCTCGGTGCCCCATCATGATCTGTCCGACCATGGACGGGGAAATGTACCGTGCCCCATCCACCCGGTACAACCTGAAGAAAGCCGAAGAACTGGGATACCATCTTCTCACACCCGACCACGGTTATCTGGCCAGTGGCATGGAGGGGGTCGGCAGGCTTCCCGATACCGATGTCATCATCGACCGGATGATACAGATTCTTGAAGTGGCGCCATCCAGACGCGCTTCCGGGGAGAAAATGATTCCCACTCTCAGGGAGGTCCTGGCCGGAAAGTCGGTTTTGGTGACTTGCGGGCCAACCCGCGAGTATCTGGATCCAGTGCGTTTTTTATCCAACCCCTCCACCGGTAAGATGGGCATGGCCATGGCAGCGGCGGCAGCCGCTCACGGGGCAAATGTCACACTTCTCCATTCCGATGCGGTCAGTACCACGGCACTCTCCCCGTCGATCCGCAAACTGGCCTTCACGACCACCGAAGACCTTTTCCGGCAGGTCAAAACGCACGCCGGCTGCGATATCATCATCATGACAGCGGCCGTTTCCGATTTCCGGCCCGTTCAGACCCATTCGCATAAGGTAAAGAAGGCGGATGCTGACCTGAATGTTGCATTGGAACGGACACCGGACATCCTCAAGTGGCTCGGGGAGCACAGGAAAAACGGACAGGTGTTAATCGGATTTGCCATGGAAACCAGCAACCTGCTGCAACAGGCCAGGGAGAAGCGCATCCGAAAGGGGGCTGACTGGATCGTAGCAAATGACCTGGCATCCGAGGGATCCGGATTTGCCTTTGACACGAATCAGGTGGTACTTGTCGGGACACACTCCGAGGTGCACTTTGAAGGTACCAAGTACGATGTGTCACGCAGCATTCTGCACCACATTTTTGCTCCCCAACCATCTTTCTGAAGCTGGCATGACCTTTTCAGCCATCCCCCTGCTGCTCAGAAAACAGGTACTTGCCGGACTGCTTGCCGCATCATGTGCGGCCGTGTTCCTTCTGCTGGTACTGCATCCCGGACCCCAGCGCTCATCCCTGCAGAGTTTTTCCCAGGCAGACTCCCTCATTATCTCCGAACTGACACGGTTCCACGTCAGCACGGACCGGATACGCACTTTTGAATATCATGTATCTGATGGATTTACCCGGAAAAGATATGTGATTTCGATTCCGCCCGGCGTGTCACAGACGCACCTTCACGCCGAGCTGAACCGAAAGCTGCGCCATCACCGTGTGGACACGGTTGCCTTCGTCAACGTACCCGAGCGGGAGATGAAAGTGCTGATCCTGTTCAACGACAAGATCATACGCACACTGGAACTGAGGACTGAAACAGGCCGGATTTAGGCCGTTGCAGGTCACTCTTCCAGATCGTCGTGTTGATTATGATAGAATTCGTGCGCCGTCAGATCGTACTGTATCGGCGTAATGGTTGCATACCCCTTCTTCAGCACATTCAGGTCAAGGTCCTCGCCCTCGTCCAGGATCTCAAGCCGCCCGGTAATCCAGAAATAGGGTTTATTATGCGGATCGATCCTGCCCTCAAACTCCTCCACGTAACGGCTGTTCGCCTGCCTGGCCCATTTCATGCCTTTGAGCGGACCGGATGGAGCATTGACATTGAGGGTTATCCCTGCGGGAAGACCGTTTCGGAGGATATAACGTATGGCACGCCGCGTCGCCTCCTGGGCACCGACAAGATCGGCTGACTCGCTGAATTCAGTGCAGCTTACCGCTATGGCCGGGTATCCGAGAATGGTTGCTTCCGTGGCGGCGCTTACCGTCCCGGAGTAAATAATGTTGATACCGGCATTTGAACCGTGATTGATACCGCTGAGTACCAGATCGGGCTTATGTTTCATCAGCTTGTCGTGACCCAGTTTGATGCAATCGGCGGGGGTCCCGTTTACGGCCTGGCCTTCCATCTGCGAATTGATTTGGAACGGGGTCACCCGCAGGGGATCCGAAACGGTGATTGAGTGTCCGACGGCGCTTTGCTGCCGGTCCGGGGCTATGATGGTGATCTTGCCGAACTCCTTGGCCACTTCAGCCAGGGCTCTGATTCCCGGTGAAAAAATCCCGTCATCGTTGCAGACAAGGATCATCCTTTCTGCATCAAAATCGCTGTTTGTCATCTTCTTGTCCAAATGATTTCTAATTCAAAATGATTGTGCATTTCCTGCCTCTTCCACGCTGTGGCCCATCCGAAACCGGATGCCGAAGCGGGATTGGCAATATATGGCAGTCCGCCGGCAGCCTGCTTCCGTGCACAGGTTAAACGACGTGGAAAAATCAGCCATATTGTTCCTTCTTGTCCGGGAACTGGCCTTTCTTTACGTCGGTGTGATACGAGCGGATAGCATCTGTCATGATGGTGTACAGGTCGGCATACCTGCGTATGAAACGCGGACTGAAATCCTTGTTCAGCCCCAGCATGTCGTGCGTAACCAGAACCTGGCCGTCGCAGGCCATACCGGCACCGATGCCGATTGTGGGTATCTCCAGACTTGAAGTAACCCGCTGTGCAAGGGATGCCGGGATCTTCTCAAGCACAACGGCAAAGCATCCGGCTTCCTGCAGACTCAGGGCATCCTTCAGCAGCTGTTCGGCTTCGAGGGTATCGGTGGCCCGCACTTTGTAGGTGCCAAATTTGTATATGCTCTGCGGCGTGAGACCGAGGTGTCCCATCACGGGAATGCCCGCATCCACAATCTTGCGTATGGCCGGAACAACGACTGAGCCGCCTTCGAGTTTGACGGCATGCGCTCCGGCCTCCTTCATCATCCGTCCCGCACTTTTCAATGCTCCGGTATCAGTCACCTGGTAGCTCATGAACGGCAGATCGGCCACTACAAGGGACCTTTCCGCGGCACGAACCACACATTCGGTATGATAGATCATCTGCTCAAGTGTAATCGGCAGCGTGGTCTGGTGTCCGGCCATCACGTTGCTGGCCGAGTCCCCAACCAGTATGATGTCGATGCCGGCCTGGTCAACGATGCGCGCCATGGTATAGTCGTAGGCGGTGAGCATGGTGATCTTCTCACCGCGACTTTTCATGTCGACTACCGTTCTGGTAGTGATTCTGGCCGGTGCTTCCTGTGACTGTGTGCTCATAGCTTGTCTTTGGGGACAATGGCCGCCGTTGCTTCAATTTCACATGCCAGATCCCCTTCTACGGTCGCTTTGCCTTTCATGGTAAGGAAGTTGCGCCGCGCATTGGCCAGTTCCACTTCCATGAGCAGCTGGTCTCCCGGAACGACCGGTCTGCGGAATCGCGCATTCTTGATGGCTGAGAAAACAATGATCACCTCATCCGGGTTCTCTATGTGGTTCTTCAGGGTCAGCAGGCATCCGGCCTGGGCAAGCGCCTCCACCAGCAGGACTCCCGGCATGACCGGAGCGGAGGGAAAATGGCCGTTGAAAAACTCCTCGTTTGCAGAGACGTTTTTAATGGCAACTATGTGTTTCTCCCCGATCTCAAGTACCCGGTCTACCAGTAAAAACGGATACCTGTGAGGCAACAGAGACTTGATTTCGTTGATGTGCATGACATTAGATTTTGTTGGGATACAGAATTTCAAAAATACAGAAGTTGTCCAAAGGAACCAATCAGACTGTCCGGATGCAAGCTAAATCATCTCGGCATTGCCTTCTTGAGAACAAGCCCTCCCGTTCCACGCGGTACGCTACAGAACCACGCCGATGTAAATATACGCAATGCCCTGCATTAAAGGCTTGCTTTCAAAAGATTTAAATCTCCCCGTCCTTTTCATGAGCGACAAGAACCGGTCACCGGCCGGAAAAGCGGCGCTGGTATCCGGAAGATACTGGTATGCCTGGCGGTTGCCGCTTATCCACCCTCCCAGGAGTGGAATCACATATTTGCTGTGCCACCGGAACGGATATTTCATGATGCCGTAAGGTTGACCGAATTCCAGGACGACAACCTTCCCGTTCGGCTTTACCACCCGTGCCATCTCTGACAGCGCCGTAACCGGATCGTCGACATTCCGAATACCAAATGCGATGCTGCTTATATCAAACCGGTCATCCTCGTAGGGCAGATCCATGGCATCGGCAACTTCCCATTGGATGCTGAGACCCTTTTTACCTGCTTTTTTCGGTGCCGGACCCAGCATTTCTGCACAAAAATCGGTACCCGACACCTGTCCCGACGCACCAACGGCCTTCTTGTATTCAATGGCGAGGTCACCTGTTCCCGTTGCACAATCCAGTACGCTCATTCCTTCCGATGCCCGGGAAAACCGCACGGCTTTTTTACGCCATCTGTGATGCACTCCAAGAGAGAGCACGGAATTGAGCAGGTCATAGCGCCCGGATATGGACGCAAACATCCGCCGTACTTCTTCACTCATAAGGTTATTTCCTGTTCCTGTATTTTCTGATGACTTCCTGCTGTTTGCCAATCAATGAGAGTATCTCCTTTTCCATCGCATCCACTTCTTTCACGGGGATGTTTTCCCTGATGGCATAATTGAGGATGATCATCTTTAATACCCTGTCATTGAGCAGCAGCGTTCCCCGGAAGAGATTTCCATAGGACCATTCCACCAGAAAACGGAACCAACCGAATTTCAGGACGCAAAAAATGACGATTCCCAGGAATACGGAAAGGTACTCACCGGTGATTCCCATCCAGCTGAGAACCAGCATCGCGACAATGACAACCACGATTTCCTTGTCGATCACCGTGAGCAGTCCCGTCGTGGGCAGGTTGATGACACTGCTTTTGTTGATGTGCCATACCGGAACAAAGAAAAGAGTGATGAGCAGGGCTGGCCAGGTTCCCAACGAATACAGGAGCATCATGAAGAGTATGATCCCGATATTATCAGCACTTCGTATCCACACCTCGGCTTTCTTGATCAGTTTATCAAGGGGGTGGATTTCAAGCAGGCCCGGAGCATATTTTTCAAGTGCCGCCTTGGTGATGTGAAACCAGTTGCCAGCTGATGTGAATATGCCACGGGGTGTTTCAATGAAGTGGGCGTCGGGATGACGTGATATACTCATGATAACAACCGATCGATTCCGTCCTTTTTTTTCAGGTAATGGACCAAGGCACAATTTATTGCTATCCTGAGTAAACGACAAACCGAATACCTCCCGATCAAGCCCTTGCAATGGTCGCAACGCCAATGTCCCCGCACAGCCGGCGCACCTGTGCAGCCAGTTCAAATGCCGTTGCTCCGGTTGTGATGACATCGTCGACCACAACAACTCGGCGGCCGCGGAACGGTTCCTCATCCACCAGTTCAAAAGCTCCGGAGAGGTTCTTTTTTCTGGCGGATGCATTCAGGCCGGTTTGAGTACGAGTGTTTTTCACCCGCCGCATGGCCCTCTCCGGGGCAATCCGTGCGCCTGTCACCGTGGATATACCCCTGGCAATCAGTTCCGATTGATTGTATCCTCTTTTTCTCTGCCGGGATGGATGCAGCGGTACCGGAAGCAGGATGGTATCGTCTGCAATGCGCAGAAAACGGTTTTTCAAGAGCTTGTATCCAAGTTCCTCCCCGAGTGCAATACCGAGATCTGCAAGGCCGCTGTACTTGACGTGGTGAAGCACATCCTGCAGAAAGCCTCCTTTGTCAAATTCCCACAAGGCGTCCTGCATGGTGATCCATCCGGGCAGTACCAGGCCCTCGCACGACTCCTCTCCCTCCTCATTGGTCGGCATAAAAGCATGCTCCATGCAGTAGGAACACAAATGTCGATCGTCATCCAGCCGGTCGCCGCACACAAGGCATGAGACCGGATAGAGCAGGTCGAACAAATCATTTCCCGACTGAAGCAACTGACTGATCATGACTCTTCCACTTTTTTCTTTTCAGACACGTAAACGGGTAAATCCTTACACATCGCATCACGAATTCTCTGATAACAGCATAAATCGGGCCGCGCACTTCAGCGAATTCAAAAAAATTGGTTAATTATGAGTTTGAGCGTTATTATTTATTACCTTTGTGTGCAAATTTCATTCTTACCCTCCATTTTGCAGGTAATCTCACATGTCCCATTTTTATGAAGATCTGGTTCGTATTCGCAAGAGCAAGCGGCTAAGCAAGCAGGATGTCTTTTACAAATGCCGCGTTCCTTTGGAAACCATTGAATCCATTGAGGACGGATCCATACTGAGCGGAAGTATGCGCAACAAAACCTATATGCGCAGTTACTTCCGGACCTATGCCAGGGCTCTGGGTATCAGCTTTGAGGACATCACCACGGCACTTGACGAACATGATGCGGGCCTTTACAATCAGGGTTTGCTGATGAAATACCTGCCCGGAGAAGTTCAGGACGATTCCGGGGATCAGTCCGGAGAAGAAAAGGCCGGAAAGGGAGGAAAGACAAAAGAGAAGGCTGACGGAAAGGAAAAAGCCGGTGAGAAAAAGGAGGGCGGAAAGGGTGTCCCGTCAGATGAAAGCCTGCCCCGACCGCAAAAAAGCAAGACCATCACTCCGGAGTCACAGGAGAAAACGGCCAGTGACATTGAATGGGAGGATGAGAACATCAACAAAGTTCGCTCTACAACCACCACGAATTACTCCGCCTCGGAGTCCCGATCCGGTAAATCCGCTCCGGTCAAACTGCCAGATCCCCCTGATGTTGAAGGCATCGACTGGGCATCCAAAGTCAAGGAGGCCGTCTACCGGCCCCAGCGAAATCGTCTGCTTTGGGTGATCCTGGCCATAATACTGGCCCTGGCACTTGCACTGGCGTCCATTGTCTGGTTCTGGCAGGATAGAGGAACGGATCCGGAAGCCCCGCCTGCCGCAGAACACCGTGCACCGTCGGAAGCCGTCCAGCCCTCGGAAACAGGCACCGATCTGCAACCAACAACCCGGCCGGGCGGCGAAACTCCTGATGCTGCGGATCCCGTGCAGCCGGATGTGACCGCGGCTGATGAACCGGAGATCGTTCAGGAAACCACCCCGCCGGCAGCGCCGACCCGCCAGGAAATCGTTGCCCAGCTTGCCTCATTTGCCACAACGGGTGACACCCTCTATATATACGCCTACGCGATACATGGCACCTTGGAGCCGGTCCGGGTCCTTTCCGATATATTCGCCGGTGAAGATTTGCAGGACGCCTCTCCCCGCCCCTACTGGGTGGAACAGCGTCAGGCGATGCGGTTCGATTTCCTTGACAATATCATTTTCCAGGGCAGCCTGGCCAGGATGGTGCTTCTTTTCAACGGCCACATCATTGAAGATTTCACCCCTTACTACACCGACGGTTCCCGAATACATGTTACCAGGGACCAGCTGATGGAAAACAACACGTTCGATATTGCTGCCGGTGATCCCTTCACTGATCTGGAGCCGCCTCGCTCCATCGTTGACCGTCCCCGATTTTCACCCTGATCCGGAAACCGAGCCATGAATGCAGATCAGGCCAGAGAGCGAGTCCGGGAACTGCGGACACTGCTCAATAAAGCCAACGACGCCTATTATCAGGAGGCCGCTCCGCTGATGTCCGACCGGGAATATGACCGGCTTCTGGATGAACTCCGCCGCCTGGAAGAGGAGTACCAGTTTTTTTCGCCTGATTCACCCACAGGACGCATCGGCGGCCAGCCGACCAGGGTGTTTCCCACGGTGACCCACCCCGTCCCGATGCTGAGCCTCTCCAACACTTACAGCCGTGAGGAGCTGGACAATTTCGACCGCCGGGTCCAGAATCTGCTCGGCCACGACAACTACAGCTACATGGCCGAGTTGAAATACGACGGCATGGCCATACGGCTGCGTTACGAAAATGGCCGGCTGACGCTCGGCGCCACACGCGGCGACGGAACACAGGGAGACGATATCACCTCCAATATCCGCACCATCCGGGATGTGCCGCTTACCCTTACCGGCAACTATCCGGAAGTGCTGGAAGTTCGTGGAGAGGCCTATATGGAGATGGCCGCTTTCGCAAAAATGAACAGTGCACGTGAGGAAAACGGTGAAACGGTATTTGCCAACCCGCGCAATGCCACGGCCGGCACGCTCAAGCTGCAGGACCCCGCAATTGTTGCCCGGCGCCCCATACGAATGTTTGCCTACGACCTGCTTCTTGAGGATGAAGACCGGGAGCGAACGCAAAAGGAGAAACTGGAACTGCTGGATAAACTGGGCTTCCGTGTTTGCGAACACCGTTCCTGGTGCCCGGGCATTGAGCAGGTTCACCAGGTAATCGAAAAGTGGGGCAAGCTTCGCACGGATCTCCCCTATGAGACAGACGGTGTGGTTGTCAAGGTCAATGAGGAGCGCTACAGGGACAACCTGGGCCAGACGGCCAAGGCGCCGCGCTGGGCCATTGCATACAAGTTCGAAGCGCAGCAGGCTGTCAGCCGGATTCAGGGCATTACCCTTCAGGTCGGCCGGCTCGGCACCATCACGCCCGTTGCCGAACTGGAGCCGGTTTTGCTGGCCGGCACCACCGTCAAACGCGCCACCCTCCATAACGAAGAGGAGATTCAGAGAAAAGATATCCGGGTCGGCGACCGGGTCATTGTCGAAAAAGCGGGCGAGATCATTCCGCAGGTGGTCAATGTGGTGCTCCAGAAGGAAGGCGAACGCGGAGAGCCGTTCCAAATGCCGGAAACCTGTCCCGCCTGCGGCTCCGAGCTGGTCAAACTGCCTGAAGAGGTCGCCTGGCGCTGCACAAACAACCAGTGTCCGCCCCAGGTGCGAAGCCGGCTCGAGCATTTCGCATCCCGCGATGCCATGGACATAGACGGAATGGGCGTGGCCGTTGTAGACCAGCTTGTATCCCAGGAGCTCGTCACCACCTTCCCCGACCTCTACCGCCTGTCCGCCGAAGATCTCGTCCCCCTGGAGCGCATGGGTGAGAAAAGTGCTTCAAACCTGGTCGCATCCATTCAGAAAAGCAGGGAAAAGCCTTTTGAAAAAGTGCTGTATGCGCTTGGTATTCGATTTGTCGGAATCACAGTGGCTCGGGACCTCGCACGGGCATTTCCTTCCATCGATGCGCTCATGAGCGCCACCAAGGAGGATTTGCTTGACATTGACGCAATTGGCCCACGCATTGCCGGCTCCGTGCGATCCTTTCTCGACCAGCCTGACAACCGGGAGATGATCCGGCAGCTGCGGGAACTGGGACTCACATTCAAGTCCGAAGAAACGGCCGCGGCATCCGAAAAACTGGCCGAAAAGACCTTTGTACTTACCGGTACGCTTCCAACGCTGAAACGCAGCGAAGCACAGGAACACATCGAAAAACATGGTGGAAAGGTGACCTCATCGGTCAGCAAGAAAACCGACTTTGTGCTGGCCGGTGACGAAGCCGGAAGCAAGCTGGAAAAAGCAGAGAAACTGGGCATCCGCATTATAACCGAAAAAGATTTTTTTGAGATGATAAAGTGACCGGATTTGTTATTTTACCATTTGTCCTGCAACCTGACGCCCTGTACCACTGGTAACCGGTGGCTCTTTTGCACACCCTGTGGGCCACGGCCCGGGAAGCTCCCGGTGATTCTGGAATCCTAACAGTAATAAAACAGATGAAATTCGAAATTCAGACCGAAGACGATTACTCCATCATGACGCTCAAGTCGGAGCGGCTCGACAGCAAGGTAGCTCCCGAACTCAAGAGCCAGTTCATCGTTCTAGCCAATACCCGGGATACGGGACACCTCATTCTGGATCTGGGTGCCGTGACGTTCGCCGACTCCAGTGGTCTTGGAGCGCTGTTGCTGGCCCAGCGCCTGTACCGTGACCTGGACCGGAACCTCGTCCTCTGCAATGTGCCTGAGCGCATTCGAAAGCTACTTGAGATCTCCCAGCTGAGCAATGTATTTACCATCGCCTCCGATACGGCCGAAGGAATCTCCCTGGCCTCCGAAATAGCTGAGTGACACGCCGGCCGCTTGCTGCATCGCCGGCATCCGGCCGAACACCCACCTTTCTACGCAACATAATTATTTATGGGACTTACGTTAATTGACCTTCTGGTTATTATTCTCTATTTGCTTCTTTGCGTTGTCATTGGCATCAAAGCAGGCGGACGTCCCACAGACTCCACATCCTATTTCAAGACGGACGGAAAAGTCCCCTGGTGGGCCGTTTCCCTGTCGGTAGTGGCCACCGAAACCAGCATGCTCACGGTGATCTCCATACCGGCTGTCGCTTACCTTGGCAGCTTCGTTTTCCTGCAGATCGTCTTCGGTTACATGCTCGGACGGATTGTAGTCGCCTGGCTGATACTGCCATCATATTTCAAGGGGGAGCAAAAAACGGCCTACACTTTCTTCAAAGAGCGGTTCGGTCCCGGCTTTCAGCGACTGATTTCCATAGTTTTCCTGGTGACCCGCCTGCTGGCCGACGGTGTACGGCTGTTTGCCGCGGCCATCCCCATCAAGGTGATCACCGGACTCGACTACCCTGTTTCCATTTCCATCATTGCCGCCCTGACGCTGGCCTACACCTATTATGGCGGACTTAAATCGGTCATCTGGATCGATGTGCTGCAACTGGCCGTCTATACCTTCGGCGGGGCTTTTGTGATCTGGTTCGCCGGAACGCACATCGTGGATCCACTGATCCCCATGCTCTCGGATGCCGGCAAGCTCAGTGTGATCGTGTGGCCGGAGTCGCTCTCCGCCGTCTTTACCGAGCCCTACAACATTATCGGAGCCGTTCTTGGCGGCATGTTTCTGTCCATGGCCTCGCACGGAGTTGACCATCTGATGGTGCAGCGCCTGATGGCCTGCGGCGAACTCCGAAAAGCCCAGACGGCCATTATTACCAGCGGGGTTCTCGTGCTTGTCCAGTTTGTGCTTTTCCTGTTCGCAGGGATGGCCATCTACGGCTACTACAACGGTCTGTCCATCGCCGAACTGAACCTTACCCAGGCCGACGAGGTGCTCCTGAAATTCATCAACGAGGAGATACCGGTCGGCGTCGCCGGGCTGCTCATTGCCGGCCTGTTTGCAGCCGCAATGAGTACGCTGAGCAGTTCGCTCTCTGCGCTTTCCTCATCCACCCTCTTCGATGTGTTTCCTAAACTTTCGGAGTTGCCCAGCGCCATGAAGATCTCCCGCGGATTCACGCTGATGTGGACCTTTGTCTTTATTCTGTTCGCCATCTCATTCACCAGTACGGACAATCCCGTCATTGAACTGGGTCTGGCCATTGCCGGTTTCACCTACGGCGGCTTGCTCGGGGCGTTCCTGACCGGCCGCTACACCACGATTGACCGGACCAGCGCCACCATCGCCCTGGTGGTATGCGTCTCTTCCATGGCTACCATTATATTTTTGGGAAATATCGCCTGGCCATGGTATACTTTAATTGGTGTATCCATATTTTTCACTGCCGCGGCGGTTTCGCACCAGATCCGCCGGCTGGCTGGTCTCTGAACCGACCCGGACTTTTGAACATCATATCCTGATCGTATGGGTTTCCTGGACAAGCTGGGACTTCACAGAAAGAAAAAGACGTTCGTCCCCTTCACCATGGAGAAAATGAAGAAGGACGACGTGCCGAAATTCTACAACAAGAACAATATCCTCAAAATTGTTCTCAGTCTCGGATTTCTGATCCTGATCATAGCCCTGTATCCCAAGACGCAGATCCAGGAAACGGCCTACAGTATCGGCGAACCCTGGCGTGACGACGATCTCATCGCCCCGTTCACCTTCAGCATCCTGAAGCAGGATGAGGATATCCGTGCCGAAATTCAGGACATACGGCATAATACCAGCCCCATATTCCTGCATGACCATCAGGCTGAAACCCACGCATTGCAGCAGCTTGACTCGCTATTTGCCAGCCTGACGATGGTCCTGGACGCCTATGCCGACTGGCAGGAGTCGCGTTTGCTGGAATCACGGCAGCAGGCGCTTGAAGACAGCCTGTTCTACATCCGTGCCCGAAACCGTTCGGGTATCATGCTGGATAATAATGCATGGGAACCGCTGCTTGAACGGCATGCCAACGACCGGCTTCACGCACCAGCCGATGATCCCGCCTACAGGCCGTTCGCTGTGGAATTGGAAAGTGTTATGCATAACCTCATGCGTTCACTTTTCAACGATGGCATCATCGACATTTCCAAAGAGGCGATTACCACTCCTGACATCACCATCCGAAATGTGCGCGACCGGACCGAGCGTGAAGAATCCGTCCAGACGGTGCGCACACTTCGTGATGCCAGGGAATTCTCAAGATTGCGACTTGCCAGGCAGTTTGATGAGGAGATGGTCCGTTCGGCCATGCAAATTTACAACAAAGTGGCAGAACCCAACCTGATTTTCCGTGCCGAGGATACCGAGCAGAGGATCGAGGATCTCATCGACCGCATATCCACCACCAAAGGGGCTGTTTCTGCCGGACAAACCATCATCCGACGCGGCGATATCATCACCCCTGACCGTCATAACGTTCTGCAAAGCCTGGCACGGGCCCGTTCCGAGCGTGCCAGCGACATCGAGATCTGGAGCAAGTACACCGGGGAGATCATACTTGTAGTTGCCGTATTCCTGATCTTTTTCCTCTACCTGTATCTGTACCGGAGAGCCATTTTCGACAACAACCCCATGCTGCTGCTTGTTTTCCTGACCATTGCGCTGGTCTACAGCATCGGGGCGTTCGTTGCCCGCGTCGAGGACCTCACCGCCTATCTGGTTCCTTTTGCAATTGCACCCATCCTGCTCACCATCATTTTCGATTCGCGGGTAGGGCTCATGACCACCACGCTGATCGCCCTGTTGGCCGGGCTGATGTTCGGCAACAGCTTTGAATTTGTGGTGGCCACCATCACCGCTTGCAGCATCGGTGTCTACTCCGTACGCGACGTCAAGGACCGCAGCCAGTTCTACCTGACCACACCCGGTCTTATTTTCTTTTCCTACGCCGTGGTCCTGTTCGGATTCACACTTACCAAAGTGGGTGGATGGAGCATCTACTTCGACAATCTGCTTTTCCTTGCCGGCAACGCCGTGGGCATCTGGCTGACCTATCCCTTGATCCTGCTTATTGAGAAGGCGTTCCGCATCACCACCGATGTCACCCTGCTCGAATTGAGCGACACCAACAAGCCCATCCTCAAGCGCCTCATGCTGGAAGCACCGGGCACGTTCCACCACAGTCTCCAGGTGGCCAACCTGGCCGAGGCGGGAGCGGCAGGCATCGGTGCCAACCCCCTGCTGTGCCGCGTAGGTGCGCTTTACCACGACATCGGCAAAATGGAGAAGCCGCAATACTTCGTCGAGAATCAGATGAGCGGCAATGCCCACGACAAGCTGAAACCCCGCATGAGTGCATTGATCATTAAAAACCACGTCGATGCCGGTGTTAAGATGGCCAAAGAGATCGAACTGCCGGAAGTAGTCATCGATTTCATCAAAACCCACCACGGAACCTCCCTCATCCGCTACTTCTACGAGAAGGCGATGAACGAAACTGGCAACGAGCAGGAGATCCAGGAAGAGGACTTCCGGTATGACGGACCCATTCCAAACAGCAAGGAAACGGGCATCCTGCTCCTGGCCGATGGCGTGGAGGCAGCCTCCCGGTCCATGTCCGACCACTCCTACCAGAAACTGGAGAACCTGGTGAACCGCCTGGTCGACGACCGCCTGACCGAGGGCCAGCTCAACAACTGCGCTCTTACGCTCAAAGACCTGAAGGTAATCAAGGACGTCTTCACGCGCATACTGCAGGGCATGTACCACGGCCGCATAAAATATCCGGGCCAGGTGGAAGAAGAAGCCGCTGACAGTGCCGCAGAAGAAAAACCGGGCACACCGGCGTCATAAACCCACCAGCCCCATGAGCCATTTCGATCACGAGCGCCAGCAGCATCTCAATTTTCTGAAACTTGAGAAGGGGCTTTCCCGCAACTCCCTGGAGTCGTACGAGCGCGACCTGCGCCGCTACCTCGACTTCATTGGCCGGGACATTGGCATGAACGACCTTGCCGGCATCACCCTGGAGCATATCGAATCATTCCTGCAGGAACTGCTGGCGCTCAACCTGTCTGTCAGCACCATTTCACGGAACATTTCCTCCATCCGTGGATTCCACCAGTTTGCCATGATGGAGCGTTGGTGTCCGGCCAATCCGGCCGAGCTTATCGAACTGCCCAGAAAGGGACGCAAATTGCCGGATGTCCTCAATCAGCAGGAGGTGATTGCATTGCTGGAGGCCCCGGACCGTTCCGGGCTGCTTGGCAAGCGCGACGCCGCCGTGCTGGAACTGATGTATGCCACCGGACTGCGCGCTTCGGAAACCGTGGATCTGGAAACGGACCAGTTGATTTCCGAGCTGCAGCTGCTGCGGGTCATCGGCAAGGGGAACAAGGAGCGGCTGGTCCCCGTGGGCGGCATGGCCTTGAAGGCCCTGTCCGATTACCTCAAGAATGCCCGCCCCTTCCTCAAAAAAAATGCCAATGATGCAAAAAACCGGCTCTTCCTGAGCTATCGCGGCAAACCGCTCACCCGCATGAGCCTTTG
The DNA here is from genome assembly GCA_007120385.1 of Balneolales bacterium. Classification (GTDB taxonomy): domain Bacteria; phylum Bacteroidota; class Rhodothermia; order Balneolales; family Natronogracilivirgulaceae; genus SKNL01. The sequence continues at coordinate 22,319 of SKNT01000153.1, read as the reverse complement.
GCATATCGTCACCGGGGCGGCACGTGAGGCCGGACTGAAAAAGCAGATTCATCCCCACACACTTCGTCACTCCTTTGCCACGCATCTGCTGGAGGGAGGCGCCGACCTCAGGGCCGTTCAGGAGATGCTCGGTCACGTATCCATCCTCACTACGGAAATATATACGCATATCGACCGTTCCTTTCTCGAAGAAGTCCACAAGTCATATCACCCCAGAGCCTGAAGTCTGTCATGATCCCAAAAATCAAAGCGCCCGAAGTGGTTCAGTCCATCCAGTGGAAAGACGACCACATCCGCATCATCGACCAGACCTATCTGCCCCATCGTGAATTTTTCCTCGATATCTTTGAAGTCGGCCGGGTTTGGGAGGCGATACGGTCATTGCGGATTCGGGGCGCTCCTGCCATAGGCATAGCAGCGGCCTATGGTGTCTACCTGGGAGTGAAGGACCTGCCGGAGGACAGCCTCCAGCCGTTCCACACCGACGTGGAGGGCATCTGCGAATACCTGGCGACTGCGCGCCCCACCGCCGTCAACCTGTCCTGGGCGCTTGGAAAAACCGTCCGGCTGGCACGTGAGATGGAAAACGAGCCCGTCGCCAAGGTCAAGGAAGCCCTGCTCCAGCTGGCCATGTCCATCCACGAAGAAGATAAGCGCATCTGCGCCGATATCGGAAAGATCGGTCAGGAACTGATCCCCGAGGGCGCCGGCATCCTTACACACTGCAACACCGGAAGCCTGGCAACCGGACAATTCGGCACCGCCCTGTCCATCATCTATCATGCACATCTTGGTAAAAAGAAAATCCAGGTGTGGGTGGATGAGACCCGTCCCCTGCTCCAGGGCAGCCGCCTTACGGCATGGGAACTGGAGAAAACGGGCGTGCCGCACCGGCTGATCACCGACTCCATGGCGGCATGGGTGATGAAGGAGAAGGGTGTGGATCTGGTCGTTGTTGGCACGGACCGGGTGGCACGAAACGGTGATACGGCGAACAAAATCGGCACATATGGACTGGCAATACTTGCGAACCATCACGGCATTCCATTCTATGTGGCAGCTCCCGTATCCTCCATAGACTTCCAGATTGCTTCGGGGAAGGAGATTCCCATTGAAGAGCGGGATGCCGGGGAAATTCGATCGGTGGGAAACCAGCAGGTGGCACCGGCCGGCACACTGGTCTACAATCCGGCCTTTGATGTAACCCCGCACGAACTGATAACGGCATTCGTCACCGAGAAAGGCATTGTCCGTCCCGACTTTTCAAAAAACCTGGAAAAGATCAGGCCTCAACAGGGTTGAGATCCGCCACTGCGCAGACCTCAAGGAACTTCTCATATCCTTTCCCCGCGCGGATGACCACCGGATCTTCCTGTGACATGTCCACAATGGTGGAAGGTTCCCCCGGCAGCGTCTGTTCATTGTCAACTATCAGGTCCACCTGCTTTTCAAAACGGCGGAACAGCTCCAGGCGGTCATTTGTGCCGTTGCCCTCGGAACCTTCGTAATCGGGATGGCGCGCGGTAGTGGCGATAAGCGGATCCCCCAGCTGCGCAACAAGTTTTTCACAGATGGGATAATCCGGTACGCGAAAACCGATGGTCTGCCTCCTGGGGTTCAGCAGCAGCTTGGGGACCTCCTTGGTTGCCGGCAGCACAAATGTGTAGGGACCCGGGATCAGCTTTTTGATCACCTTGAACTGGTTGTCCCCCAACCGGGCAAATTTTGATATTCCCGTCAGGGAATCACAGATCAGGGTAAGCAAATGATCCTGTTTGAGCTGCCGGATCATCCGAATGCGCTCTATGCCCTTTTTATTGGTATAGCTGCAGGCCAGCGCATACTGGGTGTCGGTTGGAAGAAGAATGATATTCCCGTTGCGGAGACTATCGGCAACTTCGAATATCCGCTTCTGATGAGGCGTAATGGGATGCAGTTTTACCTTTTCAGCCATAATCTCCTCTGTTTCGTGATGAAATGTCCATGACTGGGCATCAGGCCGGACACACAGGAGCATGATTAAAAGCGTCATGGGCATTCTATGTGACCTTAGAAATCCAACATTTTAAACAGATGAAAAACGAACAGCAGACGGCACTCACATGCTTTTAAAATGCGGAATGCCGGACCAGGCCGGCATCCCGCCGTCATCACAAATATACTAATGACCGGTCAGATTAGCGATCAACAGCATCCGGAAAGTTTCTCCTGATGCTCTGACCAACTTCATCGCTTTCCGACTCGTGTTCGGTGATGTATTCAAAGTGTGATTTGAAATCATCAACGGTAGTTTTAATTACGTTGGCATACAGGGCAAGAAGTTCAGGATCTTCAAAGTCACTGTGGTTCAGCCGGATCATATACTGCTTGGCTATGGCGAAAGACATGGAATTGACTTCAACCATGCGGATCCGCGTCTTGCCGGTCTCCTTGTCCAGGATATCCTTGAAATACATGGGCACAAAATGTCCGTTCTGGATGGAAACCATGGCCGCCGTGCCCCCTTTGACGATGAACTCAACCGCCGAGAACCCGAGATCACGGGTGTACTCCATGTCAAATGGAATGGGATCGGCACAACGCAGCTCGTACCCGATGTTTTTGGCCACGATAGTTGTCTTGTACTTCAGCTCATCCAGCCGCTTTTTGACTTCCTTCTTGAGGATCTCGCCGATGTTCAGTTCGGCAAAACGAAGGTTGTCGTGTTCGTCACGCTCCAGGTCTTCCAGGCCATCCAGCTCTTCCGGACTCAGCCGTTCCACCAGACCCTCCGCCAGTATCACTACACCGCTATCCTGCCCGTTGGCCTTCCGCTTGATGATGGACCCGACAAGGATATCCACCAGTTTTTTCAGGGGAATTTTTTCCTCCTTGAATTCCTCCGGGATAAGGGTAAGCGTGGCGCCGGATGACTTGCCGATACCAAGAGCCAGGTGACCGGCCTTGCGGCCCATGGATACTACGAAATACCAGCGCGAGGTTGTACGGGCATCCACCATGAGGTTTTTCACGATACCCACACCAATATGTCTGGCCGTCTGAAATCCGAAGGTCGGTATGCCGTAAGGCAGGTCAAGGTCGTTGTCAATGGTCTTGGGCACGTGTACAACACTGATTGTACCCTGTGATGCCTCTTCCACGGTTTTGGCACTGAATGCCGTGTCGTCACCACCGATGGTAACCAGTTTGTCCACACCCAGGTTCTGAAGCGTTTTGATGACCGTCTCAAGGTCTTCTTTTTTCCTGGTGGGATTGTCACGGGCAATACCTATGCAGGAGCCGCCCTGAAAGTGGATGCGGCTTACCTTTTCAATGGTCAGGGGTTCGATATGCGAAGTATCCCCCCGCATGACCCATTTGAAACCGTCCTTGAGTCCGAGTACTTCATATCCGCGCTGTATGGCACGGATGGTGGCTGCTCCAATAACACTGTTGATGCCTGGTGCCGGTCCGCCGGCAACGAGAATGGCCAAACGCTTTGGTTTTGACATAATTGATCCAATATTTTGTTCGGGTTGACATGACAGCCAGTCCACTGTCACGAATAATGCTAGATTGTATAACCGTACAGATTAACCGTATTGGTTTTCTGCAATTTTCTGAAATTACCTGAGGGTCCTAAAATAGGATTATCCTGCGGCAAACGGTACTGTTTTTTTTCTTGTTCTGGTTAACGAGTGGTCGTAAAAAACAGTTTTTTGATTAATTTTTAATGAAACATTGAGGAGATTTATGAAATCAATTCGGTGGCTCGGACATTCTACGTTCATAGTAACAACGGCATCGGGTAAAAACATTCTGATCGATCCGTTTCTTGAGGGCAATCCCGTAACGCCTGAAGCCTGGAAGTCGCCTGACAAGTTGGATATAATCCTGGTGACGCACGGGCATGACGATCACGCAACTGATACCATACCCCTGGCCAGGAAAACCGGCGCCCGTGTCATCTCGATCGTGGAACTTTCCGCACTTTTGCAGGAGGATGGATTGCCGGAAAACCAGGCGGTGGAGATGAACAAAGGCGGAACCGTTGACCTTGGGGATGTAAAAGTAACCATGACCAGTGCCAACCATTCCAGCTCCTGGAAAGGAAAGTACGCGGGAGATCCCGCCGGTTTCATTTTACGCATGGAGAATCTTTGCATCTACCACGCCGGGGACACCAACATCATGGCTGATTTTGAACTCTATGGCAGGATCTATCGTCCCGACGTAGCCATTTTGCCAATCGGCGACCATTACACGATGGGACATGAAGAGGCCGCCCATGCTGCGGCCATGGTGGGTGCCCGCTATGCCGTTCCCATGCATTACGGGACCATGCCTGTGCTGACAGGTTCACCCGGGGAATTCCGGGATCTGGTGGACAAGCACACTTCAGGCAAGACCAGGGTGGTCATACCTGAGCCGGGAGAAGACTTTGCGGACATGCTGACCTGACCTGAATTGTCCTGATCGCTTGCATCGGGCTGGTGCCGGGTCAGATTGATACAGTATACTGATACTGGATAATTTGCATCAGTACAATGGCACCAGGCACACCCATATTAATAGCACCAGATACATCCTGAAGGGATGCAGGTGAAAGGAACATGGTTTTTCAGGGCAGATAATACAGTTTGTCGTAGCTGCCAGACACTTCCATCATCACATACACCAGTACGCCGGTGACGGATACGTACATCCAGACCGGCCAGGTCCAGCGTGCAATTTTCCTGTGCCGCTGGAAATCCTTGCGAACGGCCCGGTACATTGTCAGCAGGATCATCGGCAGATTGACGATGGCCAGGATAATGTGGGAAATCAGTATGGCGAAGTAGACCGGACGGATCCAGCCGGTACCGTCATAGCCAACCGACCCCACATGGTAATGAAAAATCAGGTAACTGATCAGAAAGAGCCCCGAGATCACCAATGCCGCCCACATCATTCGCATATGTGCCGTGATATTCCTTTTTCTGATATATATGTAACCGGTCAGTAAAAAAAGTGTGGCGATGCTGTTGAGTACCGCATTAAGCTGGGGAAGGTCCGTTATTGCAATCATCCTGATAGAACTGTTTGGTGTGAGGGGGGTGTCACTATCGAAGAAAAGTTATTACAAAAACGGAAAAATACCGCACTTTCTCTGCAAATACAGATTTAATCATTGGAGTTGAAGGACTTGTGGCTTCAACTCCAATAAAAAAGAAGGCAATTAACTTATTTCAGAAATCTTAAGATTGTGTGAAAAACAGAACTTTTTTCTTTTTTTTAGCAATCGATTTGGAGTATCTTAACTGCCTGAATGCGCTTGTTGAATCAGGCGCACGGGACAAAGGATTACAAACTCTGATGCGCAGAGCGGCAGGTCCTGTTGCCGGCAGTGTAATTCCTTTTCCTTCAGGTAACTCAGGTACTCTTCAGAACACGTAAAAAGCTGTCTCTATGGCGCAGATTTTCCCGGAATGGGTGAACAGCATACCTAAACGGCTGCAGCTTGCAACCATAATCATCATAACGGGCATCATTTTCGGTTTCTGGTATTTTGGTTCGCCGGAATACCTGGAAGTCGGGTACGCTCCCAACCAGCCCATCCCGTACAGCCACAAGTTTCACGTTGCAGAACTGGGCATGGATTGCCAGTACTGCCACGGGTCGGCATGGAAGTCCGCCGTGGCCGCCATCCCGTCCACCGAAACCTGCATGACCTGTCACGAGTATGTTGCCGTTGACAGCGAAGCGCTCCAGCCGCTTCATGACAGCTGGGAAACGGGGATGCCCATTGAGTGGGTCCGCGTTCATGACGTCCCGGATCATGCCTACTTCAACCACTCGATCCATGTGAATGTAGGAATCGGATGCGCCACGTGCCATGGGCGGGTCGACCGAATGGAGGTCGTGATGAAAACCGAGTCGATGAGCATGGGCTGGTGCCTCGATTGCCACAACAATCCCGCACCCCATCTTCGCCCGGTTGAAGAAGTCACCAACATGGCCTGGGAACCCCCTCAAGACCACTATCAGTTTGCCCAAATGGTCATCGAAAAACGGAATATCGATGCCCCTGTTTACTGCAACGCATGCCACCGATAGCCCGTTACCACTCCGATTTGTCAACATTGTCACAGAATATGGGAAAAGAGCAACAGCAAACGTATTGGCGCAGTCTTAACGAGTTAGCACAGAATGAGGAATACCGCAAATTTGCGGAGCGTGAGTTTCCTGAAAACGCCACCGAACTCTCCGATGGTGTCTCTCGCAGGAACTTCCTCCAGATCATGGGGGCCTCGGTGGCCCTGGCCGGACTCGCAGCATGCCGCAAACCGGTCCAGAAAATCATGCCGTACACCCGGCAGCCGGAACACATGGTGCCGGGAATCCCGCTTTATTACGCTTCTGCGGCTCCTTTCCGCGGCAACCTGAACGGTATTATCGTTGAAACGAACGAGGGTCGACCCACAAAAATTGAAGGCAACGACCTTCACCCGGAGAGCAAGGGCAGGACCAACATCCGGCAGCAGGCAGCCATACTGGAACTTTACGACCAGGACCGTTCGCGCAGGATCCGCCGGAACGGCGAGAGCAGCAGCTGGGATGACTTTGTAGCATTCTGCCGCGACCATTTCGCCGACACCGGACGCCGGGTCGCATTCATCAGTGAATCCAGCTCGTCCCCGACACTGGACCGGCTCCGCAACAAAGCGCTCGATAAATTCCCGAATGGCCGCTGGGTGACCTTCGAAACCTACAATGACGAATCCGTCACCACCGGAACCGGAATGGTTTTTGGCCGGCGCCTGCGCCCCCTCTATCATTTCGATAAAGCCCGTGTCACACTCTCGCTGAATGATGATTTCCTGCAGGATAGCGACAACGATGTCGCCTATATCGGCGCCTTCGCCCAAAGCAAGTCTGTTCCGGATCCGGACGCCCGTCCCTCCCGGCTCTATGTTGCCGAAAGCAATTATTCGCTCACCGGATCCAACGCCGACCACCGCCTGCGGATCAAGAGTTCGGAAATACCGTTATTCGTATTTGCCCTTGCCGCCAGACTTTCGGAAGATGTATCCGGTCTGGAATCGTACTCCGGGTATCACAATACTTTCAGCGACCACAGTTGGATTCCGGTCCTGGCCAAAGAACTGCTCGACAACCGGGGTCAAAGCATCATCACCGCCGGCGCCGAGCATGACGCCGCCGTGCATGCCACCGTGCATGCCATGAACCTGGCACTTGGCAATGCCGGCCAGTCCGTATCCTACCTGGATGTGCCCTATGTGGCACAAACCAATCAGAATCATGCTTTCCGGGAGCTGGTAGACGATATGAAGGCCGGATCCATCGATACCGTTGTCATGATCGGCACCAATCCGGTTTACTCGGCACCGGCCGACCTTGACTTTGAAGGCGCATTGAACGGGATATCCGAAAAGATCCATCTATCCCTGCACTATGACGAGACATCCCGCACTTCAAACTGGCATGTGAACCGCGCCCATTTTCTGGAAACCTGGGGCGACGGTCACTCCTGGACCGGGGTCCGGTCCGTCATCCAGCCCATGATCCAACCCCTTTTCGGCGGAAAAAGCGAGGTCGAGTTCCTGGCAGCCATTGTGGACGGTGAGGATACCGGTGGATACGAACTGGTCAGGGATACCTGGAGAGAACTCCTGCCCGGCGGTTTTGAGAGCAGCTGGAATGAAGTGCTGCACGACGGGCTCCAGAAGGATACCCGCTATCCCGAGGTGACGGTCTCCCGGGCCACGGCATTTCAAGCTCTGGCTGCGGAATTCCTTGTGGTGCGACGCGACGAACCGTCCGATGCGGTGGAGCTGGTCATCAAGGCGGACCCCAAACTTCACGACGGCCGCTTCGCCAACAACGGGTGGCTCCAGGAATTGCCCGATCCCATGACCAAGATCACATGGGACAATGTGGCGCTGCTGTCACCCAATACCGCAGAGCGTTTCGGAATACCACCCGCACGAAAATTCGGTGATCCGAACCAGCAGGTAATCCGGATCACCACTCCCGGCGGAGCTGAAACCGAGATCCCGGCATGGGTGCTTCCGGGACATGCGGACAACAGTATCACCCTTTACACCGGTTACGGTCGCCAGGGCATCGGCCGGGTCGCTGATCAGGTTGGGGTTGACACATACAATCTGAGAACCACTGAAAACCGGCTGTTCGTTACCGGTGTGGAAGTAAACCGGGCCGGACGCACCTACGTCATTGCCAGCACGCAGGATCATCACAGCATGGAGGAACGTCCGCTTGTGCGGGACGCCGATCTGGATTACTACCGGGAAAACCCGACATTTGCCCAGGATGCGGTTTACGTGCCCGGAATTTACGGTGACCGGGAGCATCCCGTTTCGCTGTTTTCGGACAAGGTCTTTCCGGATCATGAACCGCAATGGGGCATGGCCATTGACCTCAACTCCTGCATTGGCTGCGGTGTGTGCACCATTGCATGTCAGGCGGAAAACAACATCCCGGTCATCGGAAAGCGGGAAGTGCGCCGCGGACGCGAAATGCACTGGATCAGAACCGACCGCTACTTCAGCGGCGATGATCGCGGCAATCCCAAAGTCATGCACCAGCCCGTACCATGCATGCACTGTGAAAACGCTCCCTGCGAGCAGGTTTGTCCGGTTGCCGCCACCACGCACAGCGACGACGGCCTCAATCAGATGACCTACAACCGGTGCATCGGCACCCGCTACTGCGCCAACAACTGTCCGTACAAAGTGCGCCGCTTCAATTTCTTCAACTACAGCAGGGAGTACCTGACCACCGGTGACGACCCGGAGATCATCCAGATGGCCATGAACCCGGACGTGACCATCCGGTTCCGCGGCGTCATGGAAAAATGCACCTACTGTGTTCAGCGTATCAGCCGGGCCAAGATCGATACAAAAAACAAAACAGGCGATTCGGTCAAACCGCCTGACGGCATGGTCAAGACCGCATGCCAGCAGGCATGTCCGGCCAACGCCATCACATTCGGCGACCTTACGGATAAAAACAGCGTCGTATCCATCCAGAAAAGCAAAGACCGCAACTACGTGATACTCGAGGAACTGAACGTCCGTCCGAGAACATCCTACCTGGCGAAAATCCGCAACCCCAACCGGGAAGTATCCGAACAATCGTAAGCAACCGTTTCCAGCAGAAAAAAACACCTTATTTCATGAGTCAGAATACCGCAACAGTGCCGGATGAGCGATTGGTGAAAGGCAACCACGATTTTGCCAGTATCACCAAACTGATCAGCGACATACCCCAGCAGAAGACGCCGCTCTGGTGGTACATTGCCTTTGGCATTTCCAATATCCTGCTGGCCGTGATGCTGGCCATGGTTGTGTGGCTGATCTGGGAAGGCATAGGTGTATGGGGTCTGAATCAGCCGGTGGGATGGGCATGGGATATCACCAACTTTGTTTGGTGGGTCGGTATCGGTCACGCCGGTACCCTTATCTCCGCTATTCTGTTCCTGTTCCGGCAGGGCTGGCGAACCGCCATCAACCGCTTTGCCGAGGCCATGACCATCTTTGCGGTTATGTGCGCCGGACTGTTTCCAGCCATTCACGTAGGCCGTATCTGGACCATCTACTGGATTTTCCCGCTGCCCAACTCCATGCAGCTCTGGCCCAACTTCAACAGCCCGCTGCTCTGGGACGTATTTGCCGTATTCACTTACCTGACCGTATCCACCCTGTTCTGGTATGTCGGTCTGGTGCCCGACCTGGCAACGATGCGCGACAAGGTGAAGGGCAAGATCTCCAAAATGGTTTACGGCGCCTTCGCCCTGGGCTGGACCGGGGGCAACCGCCAGTGGCAGCACTACGAGAAGGCCTACATGATCCTGGCCGGTCTGGCCACCCCGCTGGTGTTGTCCGTCCATACCATTGTCTCCTTTGACTTTGCCGTCTCGATTATCCCCGGATGGCACACCACCATCTTTCCACCGTATTTTGTCGCAGGCGCCATCTTTTCGGGCTTCGCCATGGTGCTGACGCTGATGATCATCAGCCGCAAACTCTACGGGCTTGAGGACATAATGACCGTGGATCACATTGAGAAGATGAACATCATCATCCTGGTCACCGGCATGATGGTCGGTTTTGCATATGCCATGGAGTTCTTCATTGCCTGGTACGGCGGGTTTGAGTACGAGAAATTCATCTTTATCAACCGGGCGCTGGGTCCCTATGCCTGGGCGTACTGGACCATGATCACCTGCAATGTGGTGGCGCCCCAGTTCTTTTGGGTGAAGAAATTCCGGCGCAACATAGCGCTTACCTTTGCCCTGTCAATCGTCATCAATATTGGAATGTGGTTCGAGCGTTTTGTCATTGTGGTCTCCTCCCTGGCCACGGACTACCTGCCATCCTCCTGGGGTTACTTCTCCCCTACTTATGTGGATGTGCTGACCTACGTCGGCACCTTCGGGCTGTTCTTGACATTCTTCCTGCTTTTCATGCGGTTCCTGCCCATGGTGGCCATTGCGGAGATCAAGGCGGTGCTGCCCCAGGCCAATCCGGCATATTACAGATCACAGAACGGTCATTCTTCAAAATCGGAATAACCTATGAGTACCAATCATAAAACCTTTGGTGTACTGGCCGAGTTTGCCAACCCGGCTGACCTGATGGATGCCGCCGCGGAGGTGCGCGACGCCGGTTTCAAGAATTTTGACACATACAGCCCGTTTCCCATCCACGGCATGGACGATGCCATGGGACTGAAGCCATCCAAACTGGGCTGGATTGTCCTGGGCCACGGCATCGCGGGCCTTCTTGGGGGTATCGCGCTTCAGTCATGGGCCATGAGCGTTGCCTACCCGATGCATATCAGCGGCAAGCCGTTCCTGAATTTTCCCGCTTTTGTACCGGTGGCATTTGCTATCGTAATTCTGCTGGCATCGTTCGGGGCATTCCTGGGCCTGTTCTTTCTGAGCCGGCTCCCGCGTCTGAACCAGCCGCTTTTCAATTCCGACCGCATCACCAAAGCTACCGATGACGGCTTCTTTCTGTGCATAGAAGCCACCGACCCGGCATTCTCTGAAAAGAAAACGGCCGAGTTTCTGAAAAGCATCGGAGCCACCGAAATCGAAATTATCCCGGAATAGATTTCTGATCCCCACGATCATCACACCATGAACTCAACAACCCGTTATACCCCTCTGCTCATCATGCTGGCTCTCTTTCTCGGTGCCTGCCGCGGGCAGCCGAGCGAAAAACCGCCCATCCACACCCAGTACAACATGTACTGGCAGGAGCGCTTCAACGCGCAGCAGGAAAATCCGTTTTTTGAGGACCGGCGGGCCATGCGCATGCCGGTAGAGGGCACCGTGGCGCGCGGGCATCTGGAAAACGACCTGGCCTTTTTCCAGGGGATCAACGAGGACGGCAGTTATGTGGAACAGATTCCGGTGGATGTCACCCGCTCGTTCCTGCGTCAGGGTCAGCATCAGTACAACGTCTTCTGCACGCCATGCCATGGCGGTGTGGGCGATGGAAACGGGCCTGTCTCCGACTATGGATACATTGCGGTGTCCCTGCTCACCGAAAACGCCAGGGACCTGCCCGACGGCGAGATATACAGTGCCATCTACAACGGGGTACGGACCATGAACTCCTACCGCCACCAGATCAAGGCGGAGGACCGCTGGGCGATTGTGGCCTATGTACGGGCGTTGCAACTCAGCCAGGATGCCGGTGAAGAGCATCTGCGTGAGCTTAATCTTGATCCGGAGCAATTCGCATCCGGGTCACAACCATGACAGGAACAACACACTTTACTGAAGATACATACAGAGATCATACCCATTAATGCGTAACCCATGAGCATGGATCACCACCATACCACGCTTACCGACCGGCTGACCTTTCCGGAAGAGAACAAAATCGCCACCGCGTTTTTCGGTGCCGGTTTTGCCGGTATCGCCCTGAGTCTGATCGGACTGTTCGTAAACACCGAACAATTCTTCTTCTCCTATCTTACCAGCTTCGCGTTTATCGCCAGCCTGGTGCTGGGTGCACTGTTTTTCGTGATGCTTCAGCACATCACCCGGTCCGGCTGGAGCGTGGTCCTGCGCCGCATCCCCGAAACCATTTCGCTGCAGCTGGTCTGGCTGGGCCTGCTGTTCATTCCCATACTTTTTGGCATGGAGTTCCTGTACGAGTGGATACGTCCGGAACGCATTGCAGCCGACGAACTCATCCAGCACAAGCAGCCCTATCTGAACATGCCGTTCTTCGTGATCCGGAATGTCATCTATTTCACCGTGTGGGCTTTTCTTGGGTACAAACTGTACCGGAACTCAGTTACAATGGATCGCCAGGCAAGTGATGCCATCGACCGGCAGCAGCGTGTCATCAGCGCCCCCGGCATCCTGTTATTCGCTTTCACCGTGGCATTTGCATCCTTTGACTGGCTGATGTCCATGGATTCCGGCTGGTTTTCAACCATGTTCGGCGTATACTACTTCGCCATGAGTTTCCAGGCGGTGCTTGCCGTCGTTATTGCACTGGTGGTCTACCTGCTGCACAAGGGATTGCTCACCAACACCATCAACCAGTCGCATCTCCACGATCTTGGAGCGCTCCTGTTCGGATTTACCGTTTTCTATGCCTATATCGCTTTCAGCCAGTTCATGCTGATTTACTATGCCAACTTCCCAAAAGAAATTCTCTGGTTCTACTACCGCTTTGAGGGAAACTGGATCTTTCTGGCATACCTGTTTCTGATCGGACGCTTTGTGCTTCCGTTCATCCTTCTGCTAGGTAAAAAAGCCAAATCCAACCACAAGGTGCTTTTCGGGGTGTCGCTCTGGATCATCCTGTTGCAGTTTCTTGAAATGCACTGGATCGTGATGCCCATCCTGCATCAGGAATCCATCTCGATTCACTGGCTAGATCTGACCCTGCTGCTCGCCTTTGTCGGGGTATCTGCGGGATTTTTCTTCCGGCAGTTTGCACGGCACAGCATGGTTCCAAAAAACGATCCGCTTCTGGCTGAATCACTTAACAAACACTAGCAAAGTGCATTCCGCCACAGCAGATTAGCGGTCCAACCCGGGAATGCTTTTGCATTCCGCCGATGTTTCAATAGACAACCTTTATAAAGACACGACATGGCAAATGACAGATCAGATAAAGAACATCAGTATCTGGAAAAATCGATCTCTTCCGGGTTCTCGGACGACTACGTCAATCTGAAGACCGTCTCTTTCTGGATTGTTCTCGGTATTGTAATTGTGACCATTATCCTGTTTGGTCTCTACAACATGTACAACTACAACCAGTTCCTCTCTTCTCAGCAGGCTGCCATCAACGCCGAGTTCCAGGAAATGAACCAGCGGAAGGATAGGGATTACCGCATGCTCAACACCTTCGAGCTTGTCGATGAGGAGAACCGGCGGTACCGGATACCAATCGACAGTGCCATGGCGTTAATTGCACGCGATTGACACCATGCTGCATCCGGCAGCAATGATTTTTCACCAAAAAACCGAATCAACCAATTTCTTTTTCCTTTTTTGATATGAACCTTTTACTGCCAGAGTCACATTACCGGGTACATGCGTTGCTCGCTTTCCTGCTGTCAGGATTGATGCTGGCACCGCACGCACAATCCCAGCATAATGTTCCCCCTCAGGAGCTGGAGAATGTCGGGGTGACAGAAAAGCTGGGGGAATACGTCAGTGGTGACATCCGCCTGGTCAATGAATATGGCGAGGAGGTGCTGCTGGGAGAGTACCTGAACAACGGCCGGCCCCTGATGCTTGCCATGGTCTACTTCGAGTGCCCCATGCTCTGCAACCTGATCCTCCAGGGTATGATGAAAGGCGTAAGCGAGTTGTCGTGGCAGCCGGGAAAAGAGTTTGACATTCTTACGGTGAGCATCAGTCCAACCGAAACCCCCGAACTGGCCATGGCTAACAAGCAGCTGTACCTGGAGCGGCTCGAAAACCCGGATGCCGCCAGCGGCATCCATTTTCTGACCGGTACCGAGGAGGAGGTTCGCCGGCTGGGCGATCAGGTGGGCTTCTACTATCAGTGGAACGAGCAGACCCAGGAATACATGCACGGGTCCACCCTCATCTTTTTATCGGAAACCGGACGTGTATCCCGCTATCTGCACGGAATTGACTACCCTGAACTGATGCTGCGCAACGCGCTTTCTGATGCGGCGCAGGGACGCATCGGCAGCCCCATCGACCGGCTGGTTCTCTACTGTTTTCAGTACGACTCATCGGCCGGTTCCTACGTACCCGTGGCAGTAAATATCATGAAGCTGGGCGGAGTGGTCACCCTGCTGGTGCTCGGTGTTTTTCTCGGCTTCTTTTTCCTGCGTGAGCGCAAGGAAAGCCGCACAAATCAGCATCATACGGCTGAATGACTGGAACCTGCACGACCGAAACGAATATCAGGACCAAAGCGAATGTCATCACCTAACCGAACGACACGATCCAAGGCGATCCAATGAACAGAATCATAGAATACATGCTGCCGCCCCAGCGGTCTACCCTGGCAAGCGAGGTGGACAGCCTGTTTACCTTTATCAACGTCGCAGGATTCATCCTCTTTGCCGGAATCATGATCACCATACTCATTTTCGTGATCAAATACCGCCGCAAGTCGGAGGATGATGTGACACCGGTGATCACGCACAACAGCATCCTTGAGGTGAGTTGGACGGTTATCCCCATCATTCTGATCCTCATTGTGTTCAGCTGGGGATTCCGTGGCTTCCTGATGCTTTCGAGTCCGCCCTCCGATGCCTATGAAATCAACGTGACGGCGGCTTCGTGGCTCTGGGAATTCCGTTACCCCAACGGCGGAACCACCGTCAACGAGGTCTTTGTGCCGGTGGACCGTCCCGTGAAATTCATCATGCGGTCCGATGATGTGCTGCACTCCCTCTATATCCCTGATTTCCGTATAAAAATGGACGTCTTGCCCAACCGCTATACCACAACATGGTTCCAGGCAACCTCAACCGGTGAAGCCATCCTCTACTGCACCGAGTACTGCGGAACCGCCCACTCCGACATGCTGGCCACGGTGCACGTGCTGAGTATCGAGGAGTTTGAAGAGTGGCTGGAAACGGGGCTGGAAGTGGATGAGGACATGCCACTGGCCGATCTTGGCCGGCAAACCTATACCAGTGCCGGCTGCAATGCCTGCCACACGCTGGACGGCGCCGACCGCATCGGTCCCTCCTTCCTCAACCTCTACAACACGGAGCGGGAACTGGTGGACGGATCCGTTGTTACTGCCGACGAGGACTATCTCAGGCGCTCGATTCTTGAACCGCAGGCCGAAGTTACGGCCGGTTATCCGAATAACATGCCTTCATACGCAGGCCGCCTCAATGAACGCCAGATTGACGGGCTGATCGCCTTTATCAAAGAACTGCAAGACTAACTGAACTATGGCCGAAAGCACTGCTAAAACTCTGAAGATCCGTGAGTTTCCGATTGATGAAAATCCGAAGCATACGTATCTCAATGCAGAAAAAGGGATTCTCTCATGGCTTCTGACCGTCGACCACAAGCGGATCGGCCTGCTTTACCTGGGATCCATCACGCTATTTTTCTTTGTGGGAGGCGTTCTGGCGCTGCTGCTGCGCACCGAGCTGCTGACTCCTGCACAGAGTATCATTGACGCCGATACCTACAATCAGATATTCACCCTGCACGGGGCCATCATGATATTCCTGTTCATCATTCCGTCGATTCCGGCGGCATTGGGCAATTTTTTCCTGCCAATGATGATCGGCGCCAAGGACGTGGCTTTTCCCCGGCTGAACCTTGCCAGCTGGTGGATTTACATACTCGGCGCACTGTTCGCGCTCTATTCCATCATCAGCGGGGCGGTGGATACCGGATGGACTTTCTACACTCCCTACAGTGTGCAGACCGGAACGGCCGTGGTGTCAATGACCATGGCGGTGTTCGTCCTGGGCTTCTCATCCATCCTCACCGGCCTCAACTTCATTGTCACCCTGCACAAGCTGCGCAGCCCGGGGCTCACCTGGAGCAAAATGCCGCTTTTCCTGTGGTCACTTTACGCCACGGCTATCATCCAGATCCTGGCCACCCCGGTACTTGCCATCACCGTGCTGCTGCTGGCCATGGAGCGCATTTTCGGCATTGGCATTTTTGATCCCACCATGGGTGGCGATCCGGTTCTCTACCAGCACTTCTTCTGGTTCTACTCCCACCCGGCCGTGTACATTATGATCGTCCCGGCCTTCGGGATCATGTCCGAACTGATTTCCACTTTCTCGCGCAAAACCATTTTCGGCTACTGGGCCATTGCACTGTCGAGCCTGGCCATCGCCTTCATCGGGTTCCTGGTCTGGGGACACCACATGTTCGTATCCGGACAGTCCGAGCTCTCTTCGGTCGTCTTCTCCTTCCTGACCTTTTTTGTCGGTGTGCCTACCGGCATCAAGATATTCAACTGGGTGGCCACCATGTACAAAGGTTCCATCGACCTGAAGACACCAATGCTATATGCCCTGGCTTTTCTGTTTTTATTCACGATCGGCGGTATTACCGGCATCATGATCGGCGCCCTTTCGGTGAACGTGCATCTGCACGACACCTATTACATTGTGGCGCATTTCCATTATGTGATGATGGGCGGGACCGTGATCGCACTGCTCGGCGGCCTGCATTACTGGTGGCCGAAAATGACCGGACGCATGTACAGTGAGTTCTGGGGACGCATTACCTGCGGTGTGATTTTCGTCTCTTTCAACATGACCTTCCTGCCCCAGTTCATCATGGGCAGCCAGGGCATGCCGAGAAGGTACTTCAACTATGTGGACCAGTTCCAGGGGCTGCACCAGTTCTCGACCATCGGTTCCTATATCCTCGGAATTGGATTTGTGATGATGGCGGTCTATCTGGTATGGTCGCTGTTCAAAGGACCGAAAGCACCCTCCAATCCGTGGAGATCCCGTTCACTTGAGTGGATGACTTCCTCGCCTCCTTCCCATCACAACTTTGAGTACACGCCGGTGATTCTTCACGGTCCCTACGACCATCACAAGCCGATGAGGGAGTTCCGCATGGGAGTGGCACAGGAGGCGGCCGGACACGGTGAAACCGTGGAACATGAAAAAACCTGAAACCGGACCCGAATGCAGCCAGGATCGGGCGCAATGACGAATCGCATGTCCGCTGACAGTCCAACCGGAAGGAAACGGACTGGCACGGACAACCAAAAAAAACCAAGCAACGCACTTACATAATATCGACGTATGGGGAATCAGATTGCAGAGGCAGATAAAAAGTCGCATCTTCAGCATCATTTTGTTGACAGCGACCAGCAGTTCGAGTCATCCAAACTGGGTATGTGGATTTTTCTGGTTACGGAAGTGCTCATGTTCGGCGGGCTCTTTGTTGCCTACATCATCTATCGTTCGTGGCATCCCGATCTGTTCTATCTGGCAGCCAAGGAACTGGACACGGCGCTGGGGGCCACCAACACCGTGGTGCTGATTGCCAGCAGTCTCACGATTGCGCTGGCAATTCGCGCCGTTCAGCTGGACAAGATCAGGTCGGCCATCAACTATATGGCGGCAACCGTGGCGCTTGCCGGCACCTTCATGGTGATCAAGTACTTTGAATATACCGACAAATTCGCCAAGGGGATTTTTCCGGGCGCCGGATACACGTATGACGGCATTGACCACGACATGGCCGCCAATTTTTTCAGCATCTACTACATGATGACCGGGCTCCACGGCATCCACGTGGTCATCGGCATGGGACTGATCACCTGGATGATCATTAAAGCCAAGAAAGGGTTTGTCCACAGCGGATATTACACACCTGTGGAAAACACCGGACTGTTCTGGCACCTGGTGGATATCATCTGGATATTCCTGTTCCCGCTGCTGTATCTGATCGACTGATACGGCATTTCCATCCTTTCCGGTTTGAAAACGCACCATATTCCACGAAAAGCGAACACGATAATATGAGTTCCCATCACATATCCTCCCATTTCACACTCTTTGGTGTCGCCGGCGCGCTGCTGGTCCTTACCTTCCTCACCGTGGCCGTCACCTGGATCAACATCCCGGAACCGTACAACGTGATCGTGGCCATTGCCATAGCCATTGTCAAGGCGGCACTGGTGGCCATGTTTTTCATGAACCTCTACTGGGATTCCAAATTTAATTCGATCGTTTTTCTGCTGGCGATACTTTTTTTTGTGATATTTGTCAGCATTACTCTGCTGGACACTCTTTTCCGGGATGCCGGCCTGCCGATTTACTGATGGATACTTTCACACATTATTAAAGCCGGAGCTTGCGGGGTAAACAAGAACTTGATTACAGAAGCAGCAATAATTTGCATAAACAGCATTGTTCATGCGTAATTACCATTTAACTGCAACATATACGGATCACACACGGATAATACCACTCAATATGCATTAATTAATGGCCTTATTCGGTCGACATCCGAATGCAACAGAATGGCTGAAATTGCAATGGTAAAATGCAGAATCATTTGTACAAGAGCTTGTTGTTTCTTTACTTTTTGATTATCATGAAACAGATTTGCATTAATATTCTTTTTATTGCCTTACTCTAACTTACAACTGATGAAAGTCACACTGAAAGACATTGCAAAAGAAACCGGTTATTCGATTTCAACGATATCACGGGTGTTGAGCAATGTGGGAAAAATCAGTACCAAGGCACGTGAGGAAATACTGCAGGCGGCCCAGAGACTGAACTATCCTACATCGAGAATTGCCGGTTACGAAATCCGGAAAAAGCATCTTAATGTTGCCCTGGTTACCGATTTCCATGAGGGGGAGTTTTACGCATCATACTATTACGGTATTGAAAAGGCAGCTGCGGCAGCCAATGTGCGATTATCACTTTTGAACGTTGCAGATCCGAGAAGGAACATCAAGAAATTCATGACCGACCTCATTGCGGATAAGTACTATGATTGCGCAATCATTTTCATATCGGAGATGCTGCGCAAGGATTATGAGGAGTTGCTGGAAGTGATGCCGGACAATTTTCCAGTTGTATCAAATGCACTCATTGAAAATTCGATCATTTCGACAATTACATTCGATGGGTACAGCGGTGGACATCAGGCCGCAAGGCTGTTTTACAAATACGGTTACCGAAGGGTAGGAATCGTAAAAGGGCCTGCCCGAAAAGCGGAGAGCAGATTCCGGTACAACGGTTTCAATGACTATATCGACAGTAAACCTGATATGGATCTTGTGTGGGAATTTCAGGGTGATTTTGAGTTCAATTCCGGTGTCCAGAGTTTTCATGACATGGTGGAAAGCGGAACAGAGCCGGAAGCTGTCTTTGTATGCAACGACCTGATGGCAACGGCATTTGTGGATACCGCCATTGTGAACAATATGGTTGTGCCGGATGATATTGGTGTTCTCGGGTACGATGACCTTCCGATGTGCCGCCACAACAATCCAACGATCTCATCGGTCCGCACCGATTTTCAGCAGCTGGGCCATGCCACCATCCAGGCCCTTAAAAACCGGTTTTCCGATAACGGGCAGCAACACGGAATTCTCAGCCTGATCCCTGTCTCCATAAGTGAAAGGGAATCCATATCGAGCAACAAGATTATTGCTTGAATTGGCTGTTTAATGAACCAGCTGAAGCATGAAGAAAACTTCGCAAAAAGCCGCTTATCCCGCAGTGCTGATTCTGGCACTATTGCTGACAGGCATTTCCTGTGCCGATGGACCTGACGCACCGGCCGATACACCGGCCGGACCCGTACCTGTGACCCTGGAGCAGGACCAGAACGGCAACTACCGGATTTTTCGCGGGGGGGAGCCCTATTATATCAAAGGTGCAGGCGGTTCCAGGCATCTTGACCTGCTTGTGGAATCGGGTGGAAACTCCATCCGCACCTGGAGGACCCGCAATGCCGACCGCATCCTCGACGAGGCCCACGAGAGGGGGCTCACCGTCATGATGGGAATCTGGCTGCAGCACGAACGGCACGGATTCGATTATGACGACGAGGAAGCCGTGGCGCGCCAGAAAGAGGAAGTGCGTGAAAAGATCCTGCGCTACCGGGATCATCCCGCACTGCTGGCATGGGGACTTGGCAACGAGGTGGACCTGATGTACACCAACACGCGGGTCTGGCATGCCGTCGAGGATATCGCACAAATGGTGAAGGAGCTGGATCCGAATCACCTGGTAACAACGGTAGTGGCCGGGGTCAATGAGGAGAAGGTCCGCCTTATTAAGGAAAAAGTGCCTTCCATTGATTTTTTAAGCATCAACACCTACGCCGGATTGGATTATCTGCCTCAGCGGGTGCGGGAAACCGGCTGGAACCGGCCCTATGCCGTGACCGAATGGGGTCCCACCGGACACTGGCAGATAGACCGGACCGAATGGGATGTCCCAATCGAGCAGACCAGCACCGAAAAGTCTGAGGTTTACCGGTCGCGCTATCACAACAGCATCCTTGCTGACACGGCGCTTTGTCTTGGTTCGTATGCCTTTCTCTGGGGACAAAAACAGGAAACGACACCCACCTGGTACGGCATGTTCCTGGAAACCGGTGAGATTACCGAGGTAGTAGATGCCATGCAGTACAACTGGACCGGAACTTGGCCGGAGGAACGGGCCCCATCCATCCACAATTTAACAATTGAAGGCCAGACGGCGCATGACGATGTGTATCTGAGTCCGGGTGGAACTTATACGGCAGTCGTGGAAGGAATGCATCCGCACGGGCAATCCTACGAGGTGCGGTGGGAGTTCCTGCCGGAAAGCACCGACATCAGGGCCGGCGGGGATCCCGAAGAGCGCCCCGAAACCCTCCACGGTCTGGAAGTTGAGCAGGACGACGGGACCCTGGTGTTCCGTGCACCGGAAACCCCGGGCCCCTATCGCCTGTTCACCTATCTGGTTACCGACCAGAACCGGGCGGCCGTTGCCAACATCCCGTTTTTTGTCAGGGAGAACTGAGCCAGGTTCACTGAATCAGCGTCATCTTCCGGACCATGTTAACCGGCCCCGCCTGCAGACGGTACAGGTAGATTCCGCTGGAGAGCAGCGAGGCGTCAAACTCCACGGTGTGCCGGCCGGACTGGTGCATTCCGCTGGCAAGTGTGGCCACGCGCTGTCCCATCACATTGAAAACTTCAATGCTGACTTCCGCCTGCTCAGGCAGGTCGAATATGATGACTGTGGCCGGGTTGAACGGATTCGGGTAGTTTTGATGCAACGAATAGGCCAGAGGGGTCTCAATTCCGTGCTCCTCTGATGATGTCGGCACATCGCCGGCAAACACATGGAGATCGTCGAAGTACCAGGTGAAATTCTCGCTGCCGTCACCAACCTGGCCCGCCTCGAAATCAAAAATGAGTGTGATCAGATCCCACTGGTTCTCGAAACCGGCTCCGCTCATATCCCAGGTCATCTCCTCCCACTCGCCGCTGGTGGTGGTGGGTTCGGCAATTTCATATTCCAGAACGCCATTCTGCTGCTCCACCTTCATCAGAACCTGGACATCTTCCCTTGGGGACCAGACTTTCATGGTGATGGTGTGATTGTCCTCGTCAAAAACAAACACCCTGTTCACGTGCATGAAGGCTCCTCCCCAGAAGGCACCGCCGTTTTTCACCATCTTGCCGACCCAGTCGCTGTCATTGACTTCATCGGGATGGGGATTTTCAACGACGGTGATCTCTCCGCCCGAAAACCCGGTGAACACCCTTTCCCAGTCGAAGTGGTAATCCTCAAAAGTCAGCGGCAGGGAAACGGGCAGGATGCCGCCGGGCGTATCCGGAACGTCCAGATCGGCGCCGAATACATCCAGCTCGTCAAAGTACCAGGTGAAATTCTCGCTGCCGTCACCAACCTGCCCCTCTTCGAAATCGAAAATCAGGGTGATGATGTCCCACTCTTCCTGATAACCGTCCACACTGACCTCCCACGTCAATTTTTCCCACTGCTGGCTGGTGGTGGTCTGCCGGACCAGTTCATATTCGGCATCGCCGTTCTGTTGCTCCAGTTTCACCAGGATGGGCACATCCTCACGGGGGGACCAGACTTTCATGGTGATTTCGTTGCGTTCATCGTTGAAAGAAAACGGCCTTTCCGCTTCGAACCATGCCCCGCCGTAGAATGCCCCGCCGTCCTTGACCATTTTGCCTGCCCGGTCGGAGCTGTTGACATTGTCGGGATCGGGATTCTCGACAACCGTGACAAACCCGCCTTCGAAACCGGTGAATGCATCATCATAGTTGAAATAGCGGTCTTCGAATATCAGGGGCAGGGAT
>SKNT01000110.1 GCA_007120385.1 Balneolales bacterium | reverse complement strand
TCGGAAGCTTCCAGATCACCAGCCGCGGCAATCCGCTGCCCGATGCAATCGTAATCGAAGGCTCCGACATGACTGCTGAATCCGAATACCAGGGCATGCGCGTGCAACTTCGCGATATGTACATCATCGAAGAAGATATCGCTTTGTGGCCTGAGGACGGAGCAGCAACCGGAAGCGGTGTAAACATCCGCATCACCAGCGAGGCCGAAGCCGATACGTTTATCGTGCGTCTGGCCCGCAACAACACCGCGTTCGGCGAAGGTGCCGGGCAACCCCTGCCTCCGGCCGTATTCCATATCACCGGTACCATGGGGCAGTTCCGTCAGGATACCCAGCTCTTCCCGTTCTTTGCCGACGACATCGTCCCGGCAGCCGAGATCAACTGGGCCAACCTGCAATGGCCGCCGACAGGCGATATCAAGGAAGGCGATGAGTTCATCGTCTATGCTCAGATCTATGTTGAGGGTCTCACCGATGATTCCGATCAAGCATCCGATGATATCAAGGCATGGATCGGTGTCAACAGTGAAAACGTGGCGCCCACCGCAGAAGGCTGGACCTGGATTGAGGCCGACTTCAATGAAGACAAAGGCAACAACCACGAATACATGGCCGATATCGGTTCCGGACTGACCGTAGGTACGTACTACTACGTAAGCCGGTTCCAGCTCCAGAACTTCGACTATGTATACGGCGGATTCCAGGGCGGTTTCTGGGATGGTGAGAACAACGTCTCCGGACAGCTCACTGTCGCGGAACCTACGGATGCCGAACTGGCCGACATACCGAAGGAGTTCGGTATTGACCAGAACTACCCGAACCCGTTCAACCCGGCCACCAACATCCGCTACGCTGTGCCGCAGACCTCGCACGTGACCATCCGCGTTTACAACGTTACCGGACAGCTTGTAGCTACCCTGGTCAACGAAACACGTGACGCCGGATATCACAACGTGGTCTTTGACGGCACGCAGCTCGCAAGTGGTGTCTACATCTACCGCATGCAGGCCGGAGACTTCACCCATACACGTAAACTCATGCTGATCAAATAAGTCCAATTGGACCGGTCAGCAGCCGGTAACCGGCGCTGGTAACAGCGCAGCGGGATCATTCCTCAAAGTTTGATCCCGCAAATGAAACCGGCAATAAAAAAGGGTGCTTCCTCACGGAGGCACCCTTTTTTTATTTCTTCCACAGAAAAAACCGGACGTGCGAACTTATACTATTGAAATACGATCGTCCGGTTCTCATAGACCATGGCCCGGCGCTGCAAATGATACCAGATCGCCCTGGCCAGCACCACCTTCTCCAGATCCCTCCCTTTCCTCACCAGATCTTCCACGGAATGCCGGTGGTTCACATGAATCACATCCTGCTCAATAATCGGCCCATCGTCAAGATCCGCCGTCACATAGTGGCTGGTCGCTCCGATCACCTTTACACCTCGCTCGAATGCCGAATGATAAGGACGCGCACCCGGAAAAGCCGGAAGGAAGGAATGGTGGATGTTGATGATCCTTCCCGGATACCGGGATACGAAACCGTCCGACAGTATCTGCATGTACCGCGCCAACACCATCATGTCAATGCCATAATCCTCAATCAGACGGATCTGTTCGGCCTCTGTCTGCTGTTTTGTTTCTTTTGTTATACGAAACTCGTGGTAATCGATGTCGTACCGCGCTGCAGCCTGCCTCATATCCGGATGGTTGCTGATGATCAGCGGAATTTCGACATTCCACTCACCGCTATCATAGCGCGCCAGAATATCGTGAAGGCAATGCCCGTGTTTCGATACGAATACCGCCATTCTGGGACGATCCCTGCGGAAGTAAAGCTGCCATTTCATTTCGAACGGCGTGCCGATATGACGGGCAAATTCCTCCTCGATCCGCTCATCCGGTATCAGGAACCCGTCCAGATCCCACTCCACACGCATGAAAAACACCTGGCTGAGCTTGTCCACATGCTGGTCAATCTCCAGGATATTCCCGTTGTTGTGCGCCAGAAACCGGGTAACCGCTGCCACCAGCCCCTTTTTATCCGGGCAGTTGATCAGCATGATGGCCGAGTTTCTTCGTGATTGGAGAAGATCGTTATCCATGAGGTTGCTACCTATTTACGTGTAACTGTTCAAGGTGGAATTTCACTGTTGTGGCATAAGATTCCGGAATGCCTGACGGATGAAAATAAAGAAAGGTGACAACAATAACGTCATGACCGGCACCGGATATCACTCCGACCAGGCTTCCACATCATCGAACAGCTCGGCAAACGTCAATTCATTCCCGTTTTTTGCAATTCCGACTTCGTACTCTACGGGCTCATCCGTGTTGCGCGCAATGAGAAGCGAAGCAAGCTTGTTGGTCACCTCCCGCTGGATCAATCGCTTGAGCGGACGCGCACCAAATTGCGGGTCATATCCACGCTCGGCCAGCCAGTCACGCACCGAATCGTCAACACGCAGGGCAATCTGCTTTTTCTGCAGCATGGCATCGACACGCTTCAGCTGAATATCCACAATGGAACGGATCTGCTCCTTGCCAAGCGGATGGAAGACGATGATGTCATCGATCCGGTTCAAAAACTCCGGACGGATGGTCTGCTTCAGGATCTCAAGAAGCCGCGACTGCAGCCGGATTTGATCATCCTCGCTTACATTGCCGCCGGACTCTTCGATTTTCCTGCGGATCTCCTGGGAGCCGATGTTGCTGGTCATTATCACTATCGTGTTGGAGAAGTCGACGGTTACACCCTTGTTGTCGGTGAGACGCCCGTCATCAAGCACCTGCAGCAAGACGTTGAACACATCGGGATGCGCCTTTTCGATCTCATCCAGCAGTACAACCGAATACGGTTTGCGCCGGACCGCCTCGGTCAGCTGTCCGCCCTCATCGTACCCGACGTAACCCGGAGGCGCACCCACCAGCCGGCTCACGCTGTGCCGTTCCATGTACTCGCTCATATCGATGCGCACCATGGCGTGCTCGTCATCAAAGAGATAATCGGCCAGCGACCGGGCAAGCTCCGTTTTACCCACACCTGTGGAGCCGAGAAAGATGAACGATCCGATCGGACGGGTTGCGTCCTGGAGACCGGCCCGCGAACGTCGCACGGCGTGCGATACCGCCTCAATGGCCTGATCCTGTCCGATGACCCGCTTGTGCAGCTCTTCTTCCATGGAAAGCAGCTTCATGCGCTCGCTCTGCAGCATTTTGCGCACCGGTATGCCGGTCCAGCGGGATACAATTTCCGCAATGAGGTCGGCTTCCACCTCCTCCTTGAGCATCGGGGAGTTTTTCTGTAATTCCGTGAGCTTTTCCTTGGTTTTCTCCAGCTCTTTTTCAAGATTGTTGATGGTTCCATAGCGCAATTCGGCCACTTTTTCATACCGGCCCTCACGCTCGGCCTTGTCCGCTTCGTTGCGGGCATCCTCAATGGCCTGCTTCATGCTGCGGATTCCCTGGATGTGCTCGCGCTCATTGTCCCAGCGCGCCTTGAGTTCTTTATACTTTTCGTTCAAATCGGCAAGTTCACGTGCAATTTCGTCGAGTTTCTCCGTGTCTTTCTCCCGTTTGATGGCTTCGCGCTCGATTTCAAGCTGACGTATTTGCCGATCGATACTATCCAGCTCCTCGGGCATGGAGTCGATCTCGATCCGAAGGCGGGATGCGGCCTCATCCATCAGGTCAATGGCCTTGTCCGGCAGGAACCGGCCGGAAATATACCGATGCGACAGCTCCGAGGCCGCAATGAGGGCCCCGTCTGTGATGCGTACACCATGGTGCAGCTCGTACTTTTCCTTGAGTCCGCGCATGATGGAGATGGTGTCCTCAACCGATGGCTCACCTACATACACCGTCTGGAGCCGGCGCTCCAGGGCCTTGTCCTTCTCCACGAACTTGCGGTATTCGGTAAGCGTCGTAGCGCCGATTGCGCGCAGTTCGCCGCGCGCCAGGCTGGGTTTCAGGATATTTGCCGCGTCCATGGCCCCCTCCGTGGCACCGGCACCCACAAGGGTATGGATTTCATCGATAAACATAACAATCTCACCCTCGGCATCAATCACCTCCTTGACCACCGCCTTGAGCCGCTCCTCAAATTCACCGCGGTACTTGGCTCCGGCCACCAGCGCACCCATATCCAGGGCTATGACGCGCTTGGATTTGAGTCCCTCCGGCACGTCGCCCTGCACGATTCGCAGCGCCAGTCCCTCGGCAATGGCCGTCTTACCTACTCCCGGCTCGCCTACGAGCACCGGATTGTTCTTGGTGCGGCGCGTCAGGATCTGCATCACGCGCCGGATCTCCTGATCTCGTCCGATCACCGGATCCAGTTTGTTTTTCTCGGCCAGCTCGTTCAGGTCCCGGGCGTATTTTTTCAGGGCCTGGTAGCGACCCTCCGCATTGGGATCGTCCACTTTCTGGCTTCCGCGCACATCCTGGAGGATGCGCATCACATCATCCCGTTTGACACCCATGCCTTTGAGCAGGCTCGCCACTTCGCCGCCGGCATCCAGCAGAGCAATCAGCAGATGCTCGGAACTGATGTACTCATCCCCAAAATCAGAAGCCGATTTGGATGCCTTGTCAAAAAGCGCCTTGGTGTCGTTGGACAGATACTGCCCGGAGACCGTTGCCCCCTTCACCACCGGTGTTTTTTTGAGGATTTCCTCAAGGCCGGTCTCAAGATCGGCAAGTGAAATGCCGATCTTCTTGAGTATCGTAACGGTGATGTTGGATGCGTCCGAAATGAGCGCTTTCAGCAGGTGCACCGGTTCCAGGGCCTGGTGGCCTTTATCAGAAGCGATTTCCAGTGCCGTCTGAACCGCTTCCTGCGCTTTCAATGTAAATTTGTTGAGATTCATTTCCTTGAGTACTATGTATGTTTCCGTACGCCGTGCCTTCCTGAATCCAACAGGATATAACCGGCACAGCTGTTTCCATTTCTACCGTTATCTGAGCAGATATCATACCAAACGTTAATTCTGCTCCATCCTGACGTTATGTCAGTACAACACAGCCGGTTTGTCAGGATACGGATCCTCTCAGGAATCCTGCACTTTTTCTCCGCGCAAGGCAGCCAGGTCACGGATCCGTTTCTTCTCCTCATCACTCAGTTTTTCCGGCAGGGATACCTGGAGCGTCACAAAAAGATCGCCTTTTCTGTTTTCGGACTGGAAGACCGGCATGCCATATCCGGCAAGCCGCATCACTTTGCCGGGCTGCGACCCGGGCGGCACCTTGATTTTAACATTGCCGGTCATTGTCGGGACCTGGATGACCCCGCCAAGCAGCATCTGATACAGGCCGACATTCACGGTGGTATGGAGATTGTCATCCTCCCGGGAAAATATCTCATGCGGACGGATACTGATGCGGATGTAGAGATCTCCGGTTTCCCCGCCCAGGCTTCCGGTCTGCCCGCGGCCCTTCAGTTTCAGACGCCGACCATCATAAATCCCTTTGGGGATTTTGACCTTCATCTGGTTTTTGTTCACCCGGACAGATTTTTCAGTGCCCCGATACGCTTCTTCAAGCGTTATTTCAAGCTCGGCATGGATATCTTTACCCTTTTGCGAGACCGGTCCGGCATGTCTTTCGAAACGATCTCCGAAGAAGTCGGCACCTGCCCTGCTGCGGCGCTGACCTTGCTGCCCCATGTTGAAACCGCCGCCAAATATCTGTTCAAAAAAGTCGGAGAAGTCCCCGCTGCCAAAGAAGTCTTCGGAAGTACGGGAATAGGCACGTTGACGATTTTGCGCACCCTGGCTGCGCGCCCACTCCTGCCAGTTGAAATCCGAACTTTGTCCGGCACCCTGTTTGTAGCGTTTCCAGTCCGCTCCCAGCTGATCATACAGCTTGCGGTTTTCCTCATTGCCAAGGACTTCGTACGCTTCGCTGATTTCCTTGAATTTTGCTGCAGCGGTATCGTCATCCGGATTCACATCCGGATGATATTTACGGGCCATCTTCCGGTAGGCTTTCTTTATCTCCTCTTTGGAAGCATTTTTCTTAATGCCCAGCGCACTGTAATAATCCTTGTAGTTCATGATATGATTACGATCCTTTATGACAAACTGACACGATTTCCGGCATTGCAGCAGATCGCCTTGCCGAAATCATCCTGAAATCCAAAAAAACACTAGCCACACACAATTACCGCAAAAATCCTGCCAATTACCGGGTTAATGCCGCCAGTCGAAAAAAAGAAAAGCCCCTGCCGGTATTATCTGACAGGAGCTTTTGCAAAGCAGGGTTACCTGGTCTTCAATGACCCTTTCAGGAGCTTTTCGGTTCAAAAGCTATGAAGAACCGGTTGTTGCCGCGAAGAATCTGCAGCAGTACCACATCCGTCGGGTCGATGGCCGATATGCCTTCCTGGAACTCACGTACCGATGTAACAGGGCGCCGGTTCAGTGAGAGAATCACATCCCCCTGACGCAGACCATTTTGGGCAGCGGAGCTGTTCCGGTCGATTTCCTCAACTACAACTCCCTGGACATTGGAACGGATCCGCAGGCGCTGGGCCAGCTCTGCCGTAAGCTCGGTAACGGAGAACCCGATGATGTCACGGATGGTTTCCTGGTCTGCCACGGCAATTTCATCCGAAGGGAATTCACCCAGAACCACCTCGATATCCTTTTCCTGTCCTTCACGTATCACTGTGAGGGTTATTTCGGTGCCTGGCATCATTTCGGCAATACGCCGGCGGAAGTCGGATGGAGATTGAATATTGCGACCGTTGAACTTGATGATCACATCTTCCGTGATAATACCCGCTTCGCTTGCAGGGGAATCTTCCACCACTTCCGTGACGATGATCCCGCGCGCCTGCGGCAGGTCAAGTGCCCGGGCAAGGCTTTCATCGACGGGCTGGAAGGAAATGCCGACAAATCCACGGACAACACGGCCTGTTTCAATAATGGACTGCATCACATTGCGCGCCATGTTGCTCGGAACGGCAAAACCGATGCCCTGGAAACCGCCGGTCCCGGACGGAGAAGCAATTGCCGTATTGATGCCCACCAGCTCACCTCGCATATTGACCAGCGGCCCGCCGGAATTACCCCGGTTGATGGCCGCATCGGTCTGGATGAAGTTCTCGAATCCCTCGGCTCCCAGAATATTCAGGTCTGATCGCCCTTTTGCGCTGACAATTCCCTGTGTAACGGTATGTGCCAGTGCGGCTCCGAGCGGACTGCCGATCGCAAGCACCATTTCACCGACCTGCAGTTCGTCACTGTCACCAAAACGCATGTAGGGCAGATTCTCGGCTTCTACTTTCAGGACGGCAATGTCTGTTCTTGGATCCGATCCGACAACCGTTGCCGGAAGCACTTTCTCGTTGATAAGGGTCACGGTAATCGTATCCACCTGATCGATCACATGGTTGTTGGTGAGGATGTAGCCGTCGGCCGAGACAATGACGCCTGAGCCCAGTCCTCTTTGCTGAAATTCTCTTTCCTGGGGCCCTCTGTCACGGAAAAACGGATGATCGCGGAAGAAGGGGTCATCACGGAAGGGTGCAAAAAAATCAAACATGGAACCACCCGATCTGCGGGTGACGGTCCGTTCCGTGGAAACCATCACAACTGTCGGTTTGCTGACATCCGCCAGGTTCACCAGAGCGCTGTTGAATCGCGTTAACAGGTCGGTGGCTTCCTCCCTGAGCTCGACCGGAGCATCATTACCCTCCGCTCTGTAATCGTAGGGTACGTCACCGGACGCACTGCCGCCCATTGGAAACCGGATGATCAGAAATACCAGTACGACTGTCAGAGCCGTTGCAAACTTCGAATAATGACTTTTCATGCTAGAACTCCAGATACATATGCTTTTGGTTTGTATTTCACTGAGTCACATCTTTGCAGATAAAAACTATTTGCCGCCTGATTTTATTGTTATCCGAATTCAAACTATCTTTGTGCCATGTCATATTTAGATCCCGTCCTCGACCAGCTTATCGATCAGCTTCTGGAAGACGCTGACCGCATTCCGGATCAACGCAGGGAAATTCTTGATTCCCTTACCGGCCACATACGCAAACAGCTGAATAGCAAGGAGCCGGTTCGGCTCAATTTCATCTGCACACACAACTCACGGCGCAGCCAGATCTCGCAGACATGGGCCCATACGGCTGCTGCCGCATTTCAGACTCCCCGCCTGGAAACCGGATCGGGCGGCACCGAAGCCACGGCCTTTCATCCACACGCCGTGCGTGCCATGCGGACCCTCGGTTTCCGGATTACGGAACCGGATCCGGAAAAGAATCCCGGCAACCCGCACTACCATGTTTCCGTGGGAACCGGCATCCCGGCCCTGGTCTGTTATTCCAAGCGCTTCGAGGAGACCTTTCCTGCTGGAACTCCCTTCCTGGCCGTGATGACCTGCTCGGATGCCGACCAGAACTGCCCCGTTGTTCCGGGTGCATTGGCCCGTATTCCTCTGACCTACGAAGACCCCAAAACATTTGACGGATCCGGCAAGGAGCAGCAGGAGTATCTCAGGACCGCCGTTGAAATCGGCAGGGAAATCCTCCAGGCCTTCCGAAACATCTGAACGTGCATCCTTTGTACGGGCATCGGTCAACCCAAACCGCAGCTGACCGGGTACATTATTAAAAAACCCGGCGAATGGTCCATCTTTATTCGCCGGGTTGCCTCTTACACATACAACGCTTCTCTCGTCATGTTGCAGCGTCGTTATTTCACTTTGATCTGTTTGTTGACCTGCTTCTCTTTCTTTTCAACATCAAGCTTCAGGATGCCATCCTCAAAGCGGGCTTCTATCTTGTCCTGGTTGATGTTGTTGGGAAGCATGATGGAACGCTCGAAGCTTCCATGCCGCATCTCGCGGACGTGATACTTGGTGCTCTTTTCATCGACTTCCTCCCTCCGCTCACCGGTAACGGTCAGACGACGGTCCTGCAGGTCAATGTTGATGTCGTCCTTTTTCATTCCCGGCAGGGAAAGGTTAATGTGGTAGTGGCTGTCGGTTTCATAGACATCCAGGCTCGGCACATACAGACGGCCGCTGTCGCTGGTTACCACATCATTGAAGAAGTCGTCAAGCAGACTGGAAAACGAACGCGGTACAGCCGGAAAGTCCATGGTACGGGTGGGGTTATATCTCGTGATAGTCATAGCTACCTCCTTTTTTAGTTGTTTGTAATGAGTTTGTGACATCGTTTCACCCATTACAATTGCAAACCCCGTACCAGTCGGACATACTGTCAAACTCCGGCAATGCATCCTGCAATTATGCACAGGCATGGCGGCAAACTGTCATATTCCGGTCTGCCACCTGCGCAAGGTTGACATAGTGTCTGCCAGTTTTGCACACCGCCGACGAACCTATCGCTTGTCCCAGGTGGCTTTCCACTCCTTCGTGATGAGAAACGCCATTTCAAGACTCTGCTGATAGTTCAGCCGCGGATCACAAAAAGTCTTGTAGTTCCGCTTGAGTCCCTCGGCCTTCAGTCCATTGGCGCCGCCTACGCACTCCGTTACATTGTCACCGGTCAGTTCCAGATGAACCCCGCCCAGGAACGTGCCTTCGTGTCGGTGCACCTCAAATGTCTGCTTTATTTCTGCAAGAATGTCGTTGAAACTCCTCGTCTTAATTTCATCCTCAGTAGAAAAAGTGTTGCCATGCATCGGATCGCAACTCCATATCACCTTCAGCCCGGCCTTGTTGACCGCCTTGATAAGTCCCGGCAGCATGGTGGCGACATTGTCCTTGCCCATCCGGGTGATGAGCGTAATCTTGCCCTCTGTATTATCCGGATTGAGCTTCTCGACCAGCCGGACAATCTCGTCGTTTTCAAACGGCGGACCCACCTTGATCCCCACCGGATTGCGAATCCCGCGGAAATACTCCACATGCGCACCGTCCAGATCACGGGTCCGGTTGCCCAGCCACGGCATGTGCGTGCTGAGGTTGTACCAGCCCTTGTTGTGTGGAACCTGCTGGGTCTGAGCGGAATCATAGTAGAGATTGAGGGCTTCATGTGATGTGTGGATGCGCACCTGCCTCATCGCATCAATCCGGTGGTTCGACACCGTCTCCACAAACCGCACCGCATTGGTAATAGACCGCACCATCGATTCATACTCCTTGTAGTACTTGTTGCGGCGCATGAAGTTCAGCTCCCAGTACTCGGGATGGTTCAGGTTGGCAAATCCCTTACCCTCGGTGAGCGATCGGATGAAGTTGAGCGTGAGAGCGGAAAGCTTGTACCCTTCCAGCAATCTTTTCGGGTTTGATACCCTTGCCGCTTCATCGGGATCAAATTTGTTGAACAGGTCACCTCGGTATGACGGCAACTCCTGTCCCGCCACATTTTCCATCGGCCTGGATCGCGGTTTGGCATACTGCCCGGCAATGCGCCCGACACGAATCACGGGAATATTCATCTCGTGGATGAGGATGAAGCTCATCTGGAGCAGTACCTTAAGCAAATTCACCGTCTGCGGGGCATTGCAGTTGTCAAACACCTCGGCACAATCCCCGCCCTGCAGCAGAAATGCCTCCCCGCGCGAGGCCATCGCCATCTGATCCCGCAGATCCTCAATTTCCCAGGAATTCACCAGCGGAGGATAGCTTTTCAGCTCCTTGTAGACCTTCATGAGCAGCTTCTGATCTTTATACTCCGGCAGCTGCTTTACCGGAAAGGATTGCCAGGAGGTTGGGCTCCATGGCCTGGTACTTGTCTGTTCCACAGTCAGTAATATTATTTTTTTTACGGGAAAAATGATGCCAACGATCTGATAACGCTACAGTCACTTCCATTTGTATCACGGGCAGCTGCGATATCTGATTCAGACCCCGGGCATGGCATTTGCTCGAATCTGTAAGATATAAAAACTGTTGGAAATCAACAGGATGGAAATAAAAAGCCCCGTTGCCTGTCCTTTCGTCATGAAGGAACGGGCACGGGGCCTTGTGTGATGGCTGAAATGTTACAGACTGGTCAGGTATGCATCTCAGTCCTTTTTCTTGTCATCTTTCTTGTCATCATCGTCATCCACGACCTCGAATTCCGCATCCACGGTGTCGCTGTTGTCAGCCGATGCGCCGGAATCACCAGACGACTGTTCGCCGGCATCACCGCCCTGCGCCTGCTGCTGAGCATCCTGGGTGGCCTGGTACAGCTCGGCCGAGGCATCGGACCATGCCTTGTTGAGTGTTTCCATGGCACCCTCCAGCTCGTCCGTTTTCTCCTCCTTGTGGAGTTTCTCAAGATTTTCAACCGCCTGCTGGATGTTGGTCTTGTTACTTTCGGAGAGCTTTTCTCCGTACTCATCCAGCTGCTTCTTCGTGGAGAAGATCAGACCGTCGGCCTTGTTGAGCAGCTCCACTTTCTCGCGGAGTCGCTTGTCTTCTTCGGCATGCTCTTCAGCAGCCTTTTTCATGTTTTCGATCTCCTTATCGGAAAGGCCGGAGCTGGCTTCGATGCGGATGCTCTGCTCCTTGCCGGTTCCCTTGTCTTTGGCGCTAACGCTGAGCACACCGTTGGCGTCGATGTCGAAGGTGACTTCAATTTGCGGGATGCCGCGCGGTGCAGGGGGTATTCCGTCAAGATGGAACCGTCCCAGTGTCCGGTTGTCATGCGCCTTGACACGCTCACCCTGCAATACATGTATTTCCACGCTCGACTGATGGTCCGCCGCCGTGGAGAACACCTCCGTCTTGCTGGTAGGGATGGTCGTGTTGGCCTCAATCAGCTTGGTCATCACGCCGCCAAGGGTTTCAATGCCCAGTGTCAGCGGGTTGACATCCAGCAGAACCACGTCCTTCACGTCACCTGAGAAGACACCACCCTGGATGGCCGCGCCGATGGCAACAACCTCGTCCGGGTTCACGCCCTTGCTGGGCTCCTTCTCAAAGAACTCCTTGACCACTTCCTGGATTTTGGGGATTCTTGTGGAACCGCCAACCAGAATCACCTGGTCGATCTCCGATTTTTTCAGTTTGGCGCCTTTCAATGCCCGCTCACAGGGTGTGAGAGTGCGCTTGATCAGATCTTCCGCCAGCTGTTCGAATTTGGAGCGGGTGATGTCGATGCTGAGGTGCTTCGGGCCGGAGCTGTCGGCCGTAATGAACGGCAGATTGACATTGGTTTTCTGGGAGCTCGACAGCTCTACCTTGGCTTTTTCGGCAGCATCACGCAGACGCTGCAAAGCCATGGGATCCTTTTTCAGGTCAATGCCGTCGCTTTTCCTGAACTCATCCACCAGATAATCGAGGATGCGGGTGTCAAAGTCATCACCGCCAAGGTGCGTGTCCCCATCGGTCGACTTGACCTCAAACACCCCGTCACCAAGCTCCAGGATGGAGATGTCGAAGGTTCCGCCTCCAAGGTCGAAGACGGCAATGGTCATGCTCTTGTCTTTCTTGTCGAGACCGTAAGCCAGCGACGCGGCTGTCGGCTCGTTGATGATGCGCTTGACGTCCAGACCGGCAATTTTGCCGGCTTCCTGGGTTGCCTTGCGCTGAGCATCGTTGAAATATGCCGGTACGGTGATCACCGCCTCGGTTACCTTCTCTCCAAGATACTCCTCGGCCGTCTGCTTCATTTTCTGAAGCACCATGGCAGAAATCTCCTGGGGCGCATAGGTCCGGTCGCCCACATCCACGCGTGCCGTGCCGTCATCGGCCTTTGTAATCTTGTAGGATATGGTCTTCTTCTCTTCGGTGACCTCATCGAAAAAACGGCCCATGAAGCGTTTAATGGAGGAGATGGTTTTCTGCGGGTTTGTGATGGCCTGGCGCTTGGCAGGCGCACCGACAAGACGCTCACCATCTTTCGAAAAAGCCACAACCGATGGTGTGGTCCGGCCGCCCTCCGAATTCTGGATGACTACCGGCTCATTGCCTTCCATCACCGCAACACAGGAGTTGGTTGTTCCCAGGTCAATTCCAATTATTTTTCCCATAATAAATCCGATTCTGTTTTAAAATTCACACTAACATTCGTCAAGTAACTTTTTATTACTTTTGCCCATCTAACTGCAACAACAGTGCCACCCGGTAAATGAAGGCAGAATTCTGACGAAATGACAGAATTTTTGCGGGTTTTCGTGTCAGCGATGTGCCAGGCTGTCCAGATGCGACCAGAATTCGGGGTAGGAGACTGAGGCAGCCTCCGCATTGTCAATTTCGGAAGCGTGTTCGCCCATGAGCGACAGAATGGCAGCGGCCATGGCAATACGGTGGTCATGGCGGCTGTCGTGATGCGCCCCATGGATCTTCCTTCCCGGTTCTCCGTAAATGGTCAGCCCGTCCCGGTGCCCCTCAACGCGAACGCCGCCGGCTACCAGGACCTGCCGGATGGCTTCAAGCCGGTCGCTCTCCTTGTAACGCAACTCTTCGGCGCCGGTAATGCGGGAAACACCATCGGCAAAAGCCATCGCCACGCACAGCACCGGCAACTCGTCAATGGCGTTGGGGATCTCATCCGGATGAATAAGGGTCGGTTTCAGCGGGGCCGACCGCACCCTCAGCAGTGCGACAGGTTCGTTCCCGGCCTGGTCTTCGACCTCATCCACAATATCAGCACCCATTCGGCGGAGGATGTCCAGGGCGGCGGACCGGGTCGGGTTCACCCCGGTTGCAGGCATCACGATCTCGGAATCAGGAACAATGGATCCGGCCACCAGCCAGAATGCGGCGGCGGAGAAATCACCCGGAATTTGAAGGTTTTGCGGCGGTATGGGATGCTGCCGGCTGCTGGAGATGACATTTGCTCCCTGCTGCCGGACCACCGGCAGCCCCAGCATGGTTTCGGTATGGTTGCGGGAGGCCACGGGCTCCAGCACCTGCGTTGCTTCTTCACCAAACAAGCCTGCCAGCAGCACGCAGGATTTCAGCTGGGCGCTTGCCACCGGCAAACGGAATCGGAAGGGCTTAAGAGGTCCGTCACGACGGATTTCAAGCGGTGGCAGACCGCCATCGGCGGAACGGATTTCGGCGCCCATCCGTGTGAGCGGATCCATGATGCGCTTCATCGGCCTGCGTGAAAGCGAGGCGTCACCAGTCAGTGTGGCCGGAATCCCGGCTCCCGCAAGAATGCCTGCCAGAAGCCGCATAACCGTGCCGGAGTTGCCGCAATCCACAGGAACCCGGGGAGCCAGCATGCCATCGCGGCCCGTACCGGTGATCTGTATCGTGTCCCCGTCATCCTCCACAACGGCCCCAAGCCGGCGAATGCAGGCGAGCGCCGTGCGCGGGTCTTCCGCCATCGGATAATTTGTGATGCGGGATGTCTCCGTGGATAGCAGCGCAAACAGGGCGGACCGCTGAGCAATGGATTTGTCGGCAGGCGGAATTATGGTTCCGCGCAATCTGGCAGCAGGTTCAACTGTTTTTCTCATCAGAAACTCATGCGCCTAGAGCTTCTCTGAAGCTCTGCGTGCAAATTCGGTATCCGGAAACCGCTCCACCACATCACGCAGCGTCTGACTGGCCCTGCCGGCCTGTCCCATCTGCCGGTATGATTCCGCCGTTGCCAGCATGGCACGAGCCACCCACTCATCGAATGCACTGTACAGCGCGCTTACCCGGGCATAGGCTTCTATGGCCGCTTCATGATTGCGGCGCTGCTGCTCTACATTTCCAAGGTAATACTGGGCTTTTGCACCGTTTTCAAGACTGCTGGCATCCGCTACCCGCTGAAAATACTGCCGGGCATCCATCAGCTGTCCGCGCTGCAAGGCCACGCGTCCTTTTCCGAGGAGCGACTGCTCATGTTCAGATCGGCTCTCCAGCGCTCCGTTGTAGGCATCTTCGGCGCGGTTCAGGTTTCCGGCGGCCAGATGCGCATCACCCAGGGTTGACAGGGCTTCCACCTGAAGCCGTCCCTGCCGTCCGGTCAGTTTCTCCAGCGCATTGATGGCATTCTGATGCCGCCCCCGCTCGAGTTCAATCCTGCCAATGTGCAGCAGCGCCGGATCCATCCTGTCGGATTGCGGATGCCCCTCGGTTATTTCACGGTAGGCGGCAATGGCCTGGTCACGCTGTCCCATCTGCTCGTGCGCTTCGGCAATATGATACCAGGCCTCGGGGATCATTGATTCGTTGGTTGTCACACGAATATAGTGCCGGAACGATCCTACCGCCTCCGCATAGTCGCCGGCCCGGATCAGGTTTTCTGCCTGACGGAAACGGAGCTGATCGGCCGTGCCGGTCTGCGGATGACGTCCCAGAAATTCCTCCAGTATATCCAGGCTGGTATCTTCCTCGCCGGCCGCCAGCTGGGCGAACTGAATGCCGTTGACCGCATCCACGACCAGTGGGCTCTGCGGATAGGATTCCATCAGCTCCCGGTAGGCATTGACAGCCATCTCGTAGTTACCGGCATTGTAATAGGCGTCCCCGATCTGGTACTGCGCGCGGGCCGCCCAGTCTGTGCGCGGATAACGATTGATCAGTTCATGGAATTCCTGTATGGCCTGGTCATAGTTGCCGATCTGGAAATAGATGTAGCCAATGTTGTACTGGGCCTGTTCGCGCAGCCGGCTGTTGGGATAGATTCGGAGCAGCCGGCGGAAATTCTGAACCGCTTCAAATGAGTGATTATTGCGATAATGGCTGTTTCCCATCTGGAAAATGGCATAGTCACCACCGGGATCGGCACCCTCTGCCCGTTCGTAGTTGCGAACGGCCTCCTCATACCGGCCAAGGGCATAGTAGGAGTCGCCAAGTCGCAGCTGAGTATCGACATCATAGGGAAACAGCGCCATTGGCGGCGGTTCATGGTCATTCTGAAATGACGTGAAGTACCGTATGGCCCGGTCAAACTGTCTGGTGTTAAAATGGGCCCATCCAAGAGAATAAACGGCTGCTCCGGCAAAGCGGTGATCGGGATACCCGTCCAGGAACCGCTCGAACTGCCGTATGGCGTCGTTCCAGCGCCGCTGGTTGTAGTAACTGTCGGCACTCCAGAACAAAGCCTCGGCGGCCAGCTCTCCGGAGGGCTTGTCCCGGTAAACGGCATAAAAGGCGGAGGCCGCTTCACGGTAGGCATGATTTT
Source organism: Balneolales bacterium (assembly GCA_007120385.1). Classification (GTDB taxonomy): domain Bacteria; phylum Bacteroidota; class Rhodothermia; order Balneolales; family Natronogracilivirgulaceae; genus SKNL01. The sequence goes on along the minus strand of SKNT01000110.1, from coordinate 1,279 downwards.
CATAGAGCACCCAGGCCCGCTGGAACTGTGCCTGGCGCTTCATATCCGGATCCACATCGGCTGTCTGCTCAGCAATTTCAAATGCCTGTACCGCACGGGAAAACTCGTTGTTGGCAAAATAGGCCTCTCCGAGAAGCGAGTAAACCTTGCCCGGGTCTTTCAGTTCCTGGTCGCTGCGCACGAGCTGTTGCAGCACTTCGATGGCCAGGTCGTATCGGCCGAGTTCAATTGCGGTAAGCCCCCACTCATAGTAGGCCTCTTCCACCCAGAACCCGGTCCGGTACCGGTCGCCGAACTTCCGGAAGGCCTCCAGCGCCAGATCATAGCGACCGCCCAGTTTCCGGTTGATGGCTTCGTAATAGCGCGCCTTGCGGGCCAGCTCGTCGCCCCCCATCGCCGCTTTGGCAAAAGAATCACCTGCCCAGTGGAACACGTGCTGCTTGTGGTAGACCCAACCGAGTCCGTAGTGCGCAGGCCGGGCCTGCATCTCGTCGCGGCTGAGGTTGATATAGCGGCGATACTGCGCGGCGGCCTGGTCAAATTCCCCCAGGTAATTGTAGCTTTCCGCAATCAGCAGGATGGCCTTCAGCAGGGCCTCCTCCTCAAGATAAGCCAGTTCGCTTCGCAGTGCCTGGATCGCCTCCTCATAGCGCTGCTGCCGGTAGTACATCTCACCAAGCGCAGTGCCGATCTGCCGGGTCTGCGGGTGGGTGGGATACCGTTTCCTCATATCCTCAAACACCCCGGTTGCCCGGTCGAAGTCATCCTTGTCCAGATAGAGCTGACCGCGCGAGTACAGCGCCACAGGGGCCCACTCAGAATCGGGGTATCGATCTGCAAGCTGCCCGTAAAGCGAGGAGGAGGTATCGGTGCTGTCCATGGCCCGGGCCGTCTCTGCCATCCAGAAAAGCAGGCGTGCTTTTTCCCTCTCTTTTGATTCCACGCGATACGCCCTGGCATAATCATCCATCGCATCGGAGTACCTTTCGGCACGGTATTTACGTCCGGCCATGTCTTCAAGCAGTGCCACGGCATTTGCACCGGCCGGATGATTCTTAAGGAATCGGCTGGTGTAAATTTCAAAACGGAGGGAGTCCAGGGCAATCTGGGATAGCGTCATGTAGTAGTGCGCCTGCTCCTCAAGATTCCGGTCCGGGCCGGTATCAAGAAACTGCTGGAGTTGCTCCGCCGCATGTTCATACAACCCCTCGTAGAAGAGCTTGACTCCGGTCTGGTATTTTTCATGAACCGTGCCGGGCACGACCTGGGCCTCACTGCG
>SKNT01000024.1 GCA_007120385.1 Balneolales bacterium | reverse complement strand
TCGTTCAAGGCGCGCTGGTCCGAGGGGCTGCTCACCGATGATCGCTGGGTGGATGGCGCCCGGGTCCACCAGAAATACCTGTACCTGAAAATAAGCCCCGTCCGCAACCTGAATCTCATCGCCGGAATTGCACACAACCTCATGTGGGGAGGTACCAGTCCGGATCTGGGACGGATGCACCCGACATTCCGGGATTGGATGCGGGATGTTGCCGGGCGGTCCGACGAAAGTGTTTTTGTCAATGTGACGCCGGTCGGAAACGGACTGGGCGGCTATGATTTCGGAGTGGAATATGGAACGGGTACCTGGTCGGCGGGCCTTTATCGCCTGTTTTACATAGATGATGCCGAGTCGCTGAACCTGTCCAACCCCTGGGACGGCACCTGGAGCGCCTTTGTCGACCTGCATGACGGTGAACGTCCGCACCGCCTGGTGTCCTATGTGCTCTACGAACACATCAACACCAAAAAACAGGATGCCGAGTGGTATGACGCCCTGGGCAGGGGGAGGTATTATTCGCACTACGTCTACCGGGACGGCTGGGTGCATCACGGCCAGGTACTCGGCACGCCCCTGATCCTGATAGATCCCGACCGGATCGGGATCTATGACCGTATCCTTGTCAACAGCATCATACTTGCACACCATGTGGGCGTCTCCGGACATTTGGGCGAACAGCTGTCCTACCAGCTTATGGCCACCTATTCGCGCAATTACGGTGTCTGCCACGACCAGAACTCGGGCAGGGGCTGCAACGGCTCGGTCGAGGAGCCCATGCAGGAGAGAGAGACCTACGTTCCGTTCCGTGACCTGCGGCGCGACCGCTATTCCTTCATGATGCGCATGACGTTTCCGGTTGCCCTTGTGCAGCAGGCCCTGTTTCGCACCACGGAATCTGCCGCAGGCGGAAGCCCGCAGCACGAAGCGCATGGCACAGGACGCCGAAACAACAGCGGAAGGACGGGTGCCGGATCTGATAGCGGCCAGGCAAGGGGCTTGCAAATGCACCTGTCGGCCGCTCTTGATGCCGGGACATTCCATGACCGCCCGCTTCTCGGCATCGAGCTGGGATTCACACTGCCCCTCTAGCGCCCCGCCGGTTTGGCTGGCCTTACGCCTAACTGCCTGGGAAAAAATAAAATGTTAAAAATTGCCTGTAACAATTTTGGAATTCGAAACTCCTATTATTAAGAAATCTTAATGTTTTAATTGCTTTTTTTCTTAAGTTATGGGCATAGTCAGATTATTTATTCGCTTGGAGTGCGAAAAAAAGGTCAGAATTGCTGTTAAAAATCATGTGTCCTGTCCGGGTAGTGCAACTTCCATTGCCCTGCCGCAGAGCATACCGATTCAACAGTGACGCAACAGATATCATTTACAGGTCATTCTCATTCAGGATCATGAAATCGCATTATTAGTTTCGTGAACCCCGGTTACAGAAAATTTTCCATCATCTACATACTTGATTAATTAATTGGCAGCATTATCACATGAACACAAAAATTTCAACCCCATTGCATTCAGGTCCGCATTCAGCAAGACGCGGACCTGCCATTTTTCTGAAAGCGCTGCTCCTCGGAGCAGCGATCATTCTTCTGGCACCGGTATTGATCCTGGCGGGTCCCGGCGACCCGGTCATGGAAGCCCGTTTCGGACGGCCCAACAGCGTGACGCTGGCACAGGACGGCCATGCCCTGCATGATGTCGTTATTGCCCCCGATGCTCCCCGGCGCACCCGGAAAGCCGCCGAGGAGCTGGTACGCTACCTGGGTCTGATCACCGGCGCCAGTTATCAACTCACTACAGGAGACGGTACTTCCGGTATCGCCGTGGGATCCTGGGATGATTTCCCCTCGCTGGATCTGGAAAATCTCTTCCAGCTGGATGATCCCGCACGCGCCGACGACCACATCGTGAAATCGCACGGTTCGGGGGTCTATCTGATCGGCGCCTCCAGTTTGGCGGCGCAGCATGCCGTCTGGACCCTCCTGGACAGGATTGGCTACCGGCAGTTCTTTCCTACGGAAACCTGGGAAGTAATCCCCGAGATACCCTCCCTCAGGGTGGAAATAAGCACCTTCCAGAGCCCCTCATTCATCACGCGAGGCGGACCCAGAAACACGGCCTGGACCGACGATGATGCCTGGGATGCCTGGAGCGACCGCAACCGCATGAGTTCCGCCTTCTCACTGCGCACAAGCCACGCTTACGGCAACATCATCCGGCGAAACCAGGATGCTTTTGATGCCAACCCCGATTTTCTGGCGAAAGTGAACGGCGTGTACGGTGGCGGACGGGGCGACAAATTCCGTATTTCCAACCCGGATCTGCGTCAGCTGGTGATCGATGATGCCGTGCGGCTGATTAAAAACAACCCGGATCAGGTGAGCATCTCCATGGATCCATCGGACGGTGGTGACTGGTGTGAGACCGAGGAGGAAGCCGAATTCGGAGGTGTAAGCGACCGGGTTGTGCACCTGGCCAATGTCGTGGCCGAAGCCATCAATGATCTGGGATACGGCGAGAAATATGTTGGCATCTACGCCTACAACCAGCACTCCCTTCCTCCCGATATTGATGTGCATCCCAATGTGGTGGTGAGTGTAGCCACGGAATTCATCCGGGGCGCCTACACCGTTGGCGAACTCATCGATGCATGGTCGCAGCGTGCATCCATCATAGGCATCCGCGACTACTACGACACGTACGTATGGAGCCAGGGCATGCCCAGAAGGGGACCGGGAGGCAATGTGAACTGGGTCAAGAATACGCTGCCATTCTACCATGATCGCGGTGCCCGTTTCATGCATGCCAACTCCACCGACTCCTGGGCCGTGAACGGGCTGGGATACTATGTCTCGGCTCGGCTGATGTGGGACATCAATGCCGACGCCGAAAAGCTGGTCGAGGATTTTCTGGAAAAACTGTTCGGCGATGCCATCGAGCCGATGCGCCGTTTCTACGAGGTAGTTGCAAGAGGGCAGGACCGTCCGCGCACAAACAGCGACCTGCTGGCTGCCATGTACGGCGCCCTCAATCAGGCCTATGAAGCGACCAGCGACCCCAAAGTCATTGCCCGGCTCAATGAACTGACACTCTACACCCGCTACGTGGAATTGTGGCTGAATCTGGAGTCACAGTCCGATCGCGAAGCGGTCTACCGTCACGCCTGGCGCATGCAAAGCCTTATGCTCTCGCCGATTACGCAGCTCTACCGGCATATCCGCACTCCCTGGGGCATCCCTTCGGAAGCCAATCCGGGCGGATCGCAAACGGTGGGACGCGAGCTCACCCAGCATGAACCGTGGACCAGCAACAAGCCTTTCACCCAGGATGAGATCATGCAATATGTTCTCAACGGGGTTGCCACCCACGAAAAAGATGATTTCGGCTTCGAACTGGTTGATTTCAGCAATATACTGGAGCCGGCAGCAGAAGCGCTGGACCTGCCGCAGGTGCGCAACGGCAGCACGGGCCGGGGATTCCGCGGAAGAAAGGTCTTCTATACCTGGCTGGAGGAGAACGAGCCGCTGACCCTGCAGGTCACCGGAGGAACCATATCCCATTTCCGCGATCGAGGTAACGTCCGCTTCAGCCTGCACTCGCCCAAAGAAGCGCTCGTCGAGCCCGTTGATACCGACGAAAGCGTTCCGCCCGACGGAGAAACCTATGAAATCACACTCAAATCACCATACAGCGGCCTGCACACCCTGATAATGGACGATGGCAACGACCGGACCACCCTGGAGTGGGAGCGGGGTCACCCAATGACCATGCACTCCGGCATCAACGATGCGTTCAGCTTCGAACGGGAAGCGGAAGTGTATTTCTATGTGCCCAAGGGGACAAAAGTGGTGGGCGGCTATGTGAACAGACACAATTACACCACCATCATTGACAACGAAGGAAATGAGTACACCGACTGGCGGAATGAGGAGGAGCACGAAGGGTACTTCAATATCCCGGTTGCCGAGGGCAAAGACGGCGCTCTCTGGAAAATCGAATCCAGAAGGGCCATACGGCTGCGGCTCATGACCGTGCCGCCCTATGTGGCACGTAATGCCGACGAACTGCTGCTGCCCGCGGAGGTGCTGGATCCCTCGTTTTCACCAACTTCGCCGGACCAGGATAATGAGGATGAGGAAGCAGGGCTTCCGAAATCATTCGAACTGCGGCAAAATTACCCGAATCCGTTCAACCCGTCCACACGGATTCAATATGCCGTTCCGATGCAGTCACACGTGACCCTTGCTGTGTATAATGTCATCGGACAAAGGGTACAGACCCTGCTTAACGAAGAAAAAGACCCGGGGATCCACGAAGTGATCTTTGACGCAAGCGGACTTTCCAGCGGAATATACCTGTACCGGCTGCATACGCAGACGTATACGGAAGTCCGTCAGATGGTATTGGTGAAATAGTATTGGCATGATGGAAATGGCAAGAAAGGACAGTTAAGTCTTTATTGGGAAAATATTTAGAATTTGATAATCAGTAAAAAAATGAAAAATAATTCAGGTTACAGAATGAAAAATCGATTTGTAAAGTCCATTGCAATACTGCTGCTCATGTTGACATTCTCAGCACGTCCTGCCTTGTCTGAGCAGGCCTGCTATGTCGCAGCTCCCTATGTGCTGCATGCAGATCAAAACAGCGCCCAGATCCTGTGGCTGACTCCGGCGGGCATTCCGGCCGGCGAGGTCATCATTGAAACAGTCAACGGACTGCATGTGCAGCGCCTCACCGCCAATGTGACAACGCCCATGTTCCGGGATCGCGATTTCGAGGGCGGGGTGCGCGACCATCTGCGCCATCTGGTACATGTGGAGAATCTGCTCCCCTACACCAGATACCAGTATAAAGTCCATTGCGGCGACGGCCAGACCACCAGCACCGGCTCCTTTCTCACGGCACCCGAACCCGGCGCCCGTGTTCCCATTGAATTCGTTGCCACGGCCGATATTCATGACTCCGGGCGCCACAGACCCGTAGCCGACCTCGTAGGGAAAATTGCCCCGGCTTTCGTGATCCAGGCCGGTGATCTGACCGGAGGAAGAGGCCATGACTGGGACAATTGGATCCAGTATTTCAGTGTTACCCGCTCCTATCTGGAGACATCCACCCTGATACCGGTGGTAGGCAGTCATGACATCCGTCCCAACCGCAACTTCCGTTCGCTGTTTGCTTTCAATGACCCCGATGGTGACCCGTCCGATGAGGACAAAAAGGGCACATGGTACACCCACCGGTTTGGTAACCTGAAGGTTATCGCCATTGATCACACCACGGACCTGGACAGACAGCTGAAGTGGGCAGAAGAGGTGCTCTCGCAGACCGACGCCGAATGGATCGTAGTTTCGCTGCATGAGCCGTTCACCAATGCCGGCGGCCGG
>SKNT01000042.1 GCA_007120385.1 Balneolales bacterium | reverse complement strand
CTTGTAGCGCAGGAGCCGTAGTTTTCTTAATTTTGTTCTTTCTGCCTTTACGGATTAACTGCTGTATCGTTGGCACGGTTCATTCTGTTTGGTAATGGATGTTGAAGAGTCTGCAAATATAGGGAATTCCGATTACCCTTTGCAACCAGTAACCACTATAAAAATTCCGATGCAACATAAAATCGCCAAATATCAACCCTGAACGACCGATATCACTTCGTCCATCAGTACGTAAATAATACATCTGATATATAACACTATATCAATTGAAACTCACCGACATACCCGGAATCAGCCCGGCAAGGGCAAAGGCACTGCAGGATTCAGGAATCCGGACACCCGGGGAACTGATCCTGTTTTTCCCGAGAAACTATCTTGACCGCCGCACCATACTGAAAATCCACCGGCTTCAGGGCTCCGGGGAGAAAGCTACCGTGATCGGAACCGTATCGGCCGTAGGTGAGAGCGGCTTCGGGAGGAAAAAGCGGCTGGAAGCCATCCTTCAGGATGAAACCGGTCAACTGAAAGCCGTCTGGTTCAAGGGAATCTCCTATTTCCGCAAAACAATCAAAAAGGGCGAGTATTACGCATTTTTTGGTACAGTAAAGCGTTTTGGCCGATTTCTTTCTATGGCCCACCCGGAAGTGGAACAGCTTTCATCCACCGATACTTCCACCCGGGATGAACACCAGCGGTTTGCCGCCATCATTCCAGTCTATCCCGGTAACCAGTTTTTCAAAAACACCTATATCACTTCAGGTTTGCTTCGGAAATGGATTCTTACGGTGCTGGAGTGGATTGCGGTTCCCGAATTTCTTCCTGAAGACCTGCTCAACCGGTTCGGTTACCCGGATCGCGCCACTGCATTTCGCCACATCCACGCTCCTGACAGCCCTGCACAGCACAAGAAAGCGCTGGAGCGATTCAAATTCGAGGAACTTTTTCTTTTCGAACTCAGTGTGGTCACGCTGAAAAAGGAGGTCTTTGACAAGGCACCCGGACCTGTCATGTCGGAAACGCGACCTCTGACCACCCGTTTTTTCAATGAGGTGCTGCCTTTTGAACTTACGGAAGGCCAGAAAACCACGCTCGGAGAGATCAAGCATGACATACGGTCAGGCAGGCAGATGAATCGCCTGCTGCAGGGTGATGTGGGTTCGGGCAAAACGGTGGTGGCCATCGGTTCCATGCTTATGGCCATCGACAGCGGGTACCAGGCCGTGATGATGGCGCCTACCGAAATCCTTGCCGAACAGCATTTCCATTCGCTTTCAGAATGGCTGGAACCGCTGGGGGTAAACTTCCGTCTGCTAGTCGGGAACCAGAAAAAGGCATTGCGGGAAGACATCCTGACTGACATCTCCGGAGGAACGGCAGACATCGTGGTAGGCACGCACGCCATTATCCAGGATGCCACTCGGTTTCACCGGCTGGGCATGGCGATCATTGATGAGCAGCATCGGTTCGGTGTGGCTCAGCGGGCTTTGTTGCGCGAGAAGGGGGAAAACCCCCACATTCTGGTGATGTCGGCCACACCCATCCCCAGATCGCTTGCCATGACCCTGTACAGCGACCTGGATATGTCGGTTATCCGTGATCTTCCCCCGGGAAGAAAGGAAATTGCTACCCGGGTGATCCGTGAGCCTGAACGGGAAAAGCTGCACCGGTTTATCACAGAACGGCTTGAGGAAGGCGGGCAGATCTACGTGGTCTTCCCGCTGATCGAGGAGTCGGAGGCCCTGGATCTCAAGAATGCGACAGAGGGATTCGACCAGATTCGTGTGGAATACCCGGAGTACCAGGTTGGATTGCTTCACGGTCGCATGTCCGGCCAGGAAAAAGAGGAAGTAATGCGGGATTTCAAAATGAACCGCATACAGATCCTGGTCTCCACCACGGTCATTGAAGTTGGCATGAATGTGCCAAACGCATCGGTAATGGTTGTGGAGCATGCCGAAAGATTCGGGCTTTCCCAGCTGCATCAGCTCCGCGGGCGGATCGGCAGGGGTTCACGGCAAAGCTACTGCATGCTTATGACCGATGTGAAACAGAGCCGGGAGGCACGCAGCCGCCTTGGCACCATGCTGGAGACCGGGGACGGGTTCCGGATTGCCGAAGCCGACCTTAAGTTGCGGGGACCCGGTGATTTTCTGGGAACCCGGCAGAGTGGCCTGCCCGAATTCCGCCATGCTGATATCCTTAGCGATCAGCACCTTCTGGAAATTGCCAAAAACACCGCTTTGGAAATACTGGAATCGGATCCCGGGCTTGGGAATCCGAAGCATGCCGCACTGAAAAAAGTATTTCTTCCCTATCTTGAAGAAAAGAAGACATTTTTCCGGATGAGTTGAAGCAGGCACCGCAATTCACATTGCAGCCCCGTGTAAATTGCATTACTGCCGCATCGAAATGAATGATTCGCAAACCGTATGGTGTTCAGAAAGATGTTACAGACCGGCTGATGATGTGGTCTGAGCTAAAATCCGAAGCAAACAGGACATGTAGTAGAACCGATCTGATAACCCGTAGTGCTCCATGCAAGGCATAAAAGAAACTGTATCCGAAGTAATTCAGGCCGTCATCCCGGTCACAATTGTAGTGATTCTGCTGCAATTCACGATCATCTGGCTGCCCCTGGAAGATTTCATGCAATTTATTGTCGGGGTGGTGATGGTCTCGGCCGGTTTGATTTTTTTTCTGCTTGGGGTTCATATCGGACTGCTCCCCATCGGTGAGCTGATCGGCTCGGCGCTGCCCAGAATGGGGAAGGTATGGCTTATCGTGCTGATCAGTTTCGTTCTGGGTTTTGTAGTTACGGTAGCCGAACCTGATGTCCGAGTTCTGGCCAATTATGTCGATAACGTATCGGACGGTCAGGTTAATCGTCATCTGCTGATCTATACCGTAGCACTCGGCCTTGCCATATTCGTGGGACTTGCCGTACTGCGTATCATTTTTGACATTCCGATTAAATATCTGCTGACCGGCGGGTATCTGCTCATATTCGGTCTGGCTTACTTTGTCCCCGAGCAGTTCGTATCCATATCATTTGATGCCGGGGGTGTAACGACCGGGCCCCTGGCCGTCCCCTTCATACTGGCTTACGGTATCGGGGTGGCAGCCGTTCTGGGAGGGAGAAAAACAACAGACAGCGGATTTGGCCTTGTTGCACTGGCTTCCATCGGACCGGTACTGGCCGTATTAATTCTTGGAATAGTCTATGGATAGCACAGAGAACATATGAACGTATCTGTATTCAATGGAATTACCAGTGTCATTATCGAAGTGATATTTGCACTCGTTCCGCTGGTCGTGTTTTTCCTGGTTGCCCAGGTGCTGTTGTTGCGTCTTCCCTGGAAAAAGGTTATCGACATAATTAAGGGTATTTTCCTGGCGTTCATCGGACTCACTCTCTTCCTGCAGGGTGTTCACATCGGGTTTGAACCGGCAGGGACCATGATGGGTAAAGTTCTGGGGTCCAAGGATCACAAATGGGTTCTTATTCCCATCGGCTTTGTGCTTGGGTTTGTTGCCACCATTGCCGAACCGGCGATCCGCATCCTGAATCACGAAGTTGACAAGGTGTCCGGCGGGTACATCCCCCAGAAAGTGCTGCTGTATACGCTGTGCATCGGGGTCGGGTTTTCCATTGCCCTTGCGATGCTCCGGCTTCTGGTGGGAATTCCGATTGTCTGGCTGGTTCTTCCGGGCTATGTGATCGCCCTGGTCATGATGCAGTTCACGTCTCCCACATTCACATCGGTGGCATTTGATGCCGGTGGTGTCGCAACAGGACCCATGACCGTTACGTTTATCATGGCGGTGGCGCTTGGAGTGGGCGAGGTCCTGCCCGGGCGCGACCCGATGATCGACAGTTTCGGGATGATAGCCCTGGTTGCCTTGGCTCCTATCATTTCGGTCCTTACCTTGGGACTGTTATACGCATGGAAAGAACGTCGCAATGATTGAACAGCTAAAAAATTGCCAGAAACTCATCCTGACCATAGTCAGCCGGAACAAGACCGGACGGGTAATCAAGGCATCCAAGCGCAAACATGCCGAAGGGGCCACGATCATTCATGGCCAGGGCACCGGGATTGAAGAATGCAAAAAGTTCTGGGGAATACCCCTGGAACCCGAGAATGACGTGATCTTCACGGTCGTTTCAGACGAGCATGCCGAGAATGTTCTGGACATCATCAGTAAAAGCGTAAAAATGAGCAAACCCGGAAACGGTGTAGCTTTCATTCTGGATATTACCCGGTTTACCGGTGCGGTACACCTCCACAAGAAAAACAAGAAACCGATGGACCAACCTTTGAAATCCATGGATATCACGGCCCAATTTGAACTTATCGTCACCATTGTGAACAAGGGATTTTGCGAGGAGATTATTGAAGCATCCCGCGAGGCCGGAGCAGCCGGCGGAACCATTTTACACGGTCGCGGCACCGGGGTCCATGAACATGCAAAGCTGTTTTCCCTAAATATTGAGCCGGAGAAAGAGGTGGTCCTGACGCTGGTGCCCGAAAAGATCACAGACAAAGTTCTGGAAGCCATCGTGAAAAAAGGGAGACTTGACAAACCCGGCAAGGGAATCGCATTTGTGCTGAATGTGGAAAAAGTACTCGGGATCAATCACCTGCTGGAAGAGATGCTTCAGAAAGCAGAGACAAAAGAGTGAAAGGTCGGCAAGTGAAAGGTCGGCAACCGTTTCCCCTACTCAGATGCCCCTTCCGGTTTCCCGGCCTGACCGCCACTTCCGGTACGGTTGGAAAGTACGGCCTTGTCACTGGAAACAAGTTCCAGTGGAAGGGGTGTTGAAGCCGAGCCGGCATACACCGACACATGCGGGAACGGGATCTCAATGCCTTCCTTGTCGAACCGCTCCTTGATGCCCATGTTGAGTCCGTTTCTCAGCTTCAGAAAATTCTCCTTCCTGGCCCAAGCAACGAACAGTATATCGATGGATGAACTTCCGAACTTGTCAAATATGAGCAGTGGCGGGGGTTCCTGAAGAGAGTAGGGCAACTTGGCGGCGACATCGAACAGGACCTCACTCACCTGTTTGAGATCTTCCTTGTAGGCTACGGATATGTTGCAGTCCACCCGCCGGATTGGGAAGCGGGTGATGTTGATGTACTCAGACTTGATCATGGTTTCGTTGGGCACCCTGAGAAACCGGTTGTCGAACATCCGGATTTTCACAGAAAGCGTGTCAATAGAGTACACCACGCCGACGTTTCCGGCGACACTGATCACATCACCTACCACAAATGATTTTTCCGCCACAAGGAAAAACCCGCTGATCACATTGGAAACGGTGGTCTGCGATGCAAATCCGATGGCGATGCCCACAATGCCGGCCGCCCCGAGCAGCGGTGTGAGGCTGAAGCCGAATTCGTGTAAAACAGTTATCAGCAGTATCGTTATGCCGATATAAAAAACAAGTTTTCCAGCCAGCATTCCGTAATGCTGGGAATAATGTTTTGTGATATAGCGGTTCAGAACACGACGGAGGATGATGAGCAGCGGCAGACCGACAAACATAATGACCAGTACTCTGATCAGAATGTAAAACCGATCTTCGGTAATCTGTTCTCCAAACAGTGTTGAGAGAAATTCCATACGTGACAGTTGCTTAGTGAATCAAACAGGTAAAAAAGTAGCTAATGTTGCCGATATAATCGTCATTCCGTGGTAATGTACCCCATTAGAGGGAATGGCAGCCGGTTCAGAAACCGGGTATGTGAAAGTCTTTCAAGAGCCTGAATGTCTTCTGCCCGATGCTTTTCCTGACCGGGTTGCGCGGTTTGCCCACCCGCATGGCATCACCGGCCTCAGCCGGACGCACACCCTTCGTTTCCATGTCCGTGCTGCTGTCTTTTCCTCCATAGTTGATCACGGTTTCATCCGACCAGAGCGCATCTCCCTTTGCAAAGATGGAGAGACGTTCCACACGAAGACAGACCTTCTCAAATTTCAGCTCATCGCTGCTGTTGTTGCGGATTTCCAGCGGACAAACAACCAGGTGGGGTTCCAACAGGTCTTCCGTAAGAATTCTCCGGGCAGTCGAAGAAACGGCATAGGCCAATTCACCATCTGTGAAGGATCCGAACCAGGTTTCAGACAGCTCCACCGTTGGTAATTCGGCAATTATAAGATCATCACGACTGGACGGTGTTATGCGCACCCATACCGGCACACGCGAAAAAACCCTTGTTTGTGTCTGGCTTACGAATCGGTAGGCATGTTCGGTATCGATAATCACCGGCTTGTCCGGCATGACCGGCTGGAAGCGGTACTCGCCGAATTCACCGGGCAGAGACAAGCGTATCCATTCCGGTTTTTCCGGCAAGCCAGCTGGTTCGCCCCGCAATTTCTCATCCCGGATACTGGCCACCCAGATCTCATTCAAAAGCCTTTTCATAAAGATGGTCAGAGGACCGACCCTGTGGCGGAAGATCCCCTTTTCTTCAAGTGTTACAGTCGGCCAGCAAGTTGGTTCCATAGGTATTGATTCTGCGGATAATGGGTTCATATTACAGGATTCACAGTTAATCAGCAAACGGGTTTTTGCCAGCCGGAATTCATGCTGCCTGTTTCCAGTGGTGTGATCTTTGGCTATCTTGAGATCAGAGCAGATGAATCAGGCTGAATTTTATCCTTGCACCAATTACTTATTTTCAAAATAAGGGAGGCCAGCCATGCTACACCCGAAAATTCTTGTTCCGGTCGATTTCTCAGAGCTGAGTGAACACGCATTGAAAGCAGCCAACACTTTTGCCAGTCTGTTCGATGGCAGTGTCACGCCGTTTCATGCCTACATTCCGGTTACCGATCTGGATGGTTTTTACTATGTGGGATCGGGGATTACCCCGCATGAGAAGTATTCCGAAATTGAAAAGGTGCTTCATGAACGGTTGCTGGAGGCAGCCGGAAAATACATCCGTCCCGAACTCCTCTCCCCTCCGTTGCTGGATGTTGGCAACCCGGCACGTTCCATCATCCATACTTCCAACCAGTTCGATCTGGTGATCATGAGCACGCACGGGCGGACGGGATTCAGCCGGTTTGTAATGGGATCGGTGACCGAAAAGGTGCTGCGCATGTGCAAGAAGCCGATGATAACCGTCACCGAAACGTCGGATCTCGGTGATTTGACCTCATTGATGGTGACCACCGATTTTTCTGAAAATTCCTGTCAGGTATTCCCCTATGCAGTCAGTATTGCGGAAGTAACAGGTGCCAGCATTGACCTTGTCCACATTGTCAGCAGTGAGCAGTTTTTTGATTCCGGGGCAGCGGATGAAGCGGTTATCAAGCGGCAGAAGGAAATCGAAGATCTGGCAGACGACCATTTCAAAAGCATTCGGAAGCGAGTGGATGCTAGAGTAATTGCCGGCAGCGGAGCTACTTACGCAGAGATCGAGCAGATTGCCCGGGATAAAGGGCATCATCTGGTATTGATTTCTTCGGTGGGCCGTACGGGTCTTGATTATCTGATGATGGGCAGCACGGCTTCACACGTAGTTCGCCGTGTGAAAAATGCCGTTTTCACCATCAACCCGCATGGCATCAGCCCCGAAAAAGCCCGCAGCATGCACTATCAGTACCGCGACATGTAATTCGGGTATCTGCATGGGCATGTGCTGGCAGTGTCAGAATTTGAAGGAGATTCCGAATGTAGCATGGAACCGGTCCACGTCCTTGTCAGCCGTCTCAATGAAGGTAACCGGGACATTGGTGCCGGGGTCTACTATTATTCCGGTGGATGCATCCACGGAATAGAGATCTTCGGTGGTATTCCAGAATCCGTACTGGATGCCGAAGTCAATAGTAGTTCTCTGGTTGATGCCTATTCCAATGCCGGCGCTCAGATAGTGCCGGTCATTTTTCTCCAGATAGGATATCGGATTGGGCATGTATGACCAGCCGATCCGGGGTTCAAACGATTCAAACATGGTGAATGCCGCACCGGCGCGGAAATTCCAGACATCCTTGAAGTTCTGGTTGATGAAGTTGTTTTCATCAATCTCCACATCCCGGTCGGCTGAATCGAAACCGCTGAGGCGGATGCTGCTGTAGCTCACCCGTTCGGCCGATGCAGACAAGTTGGCGAAGGGAAGTCCTTTTGTGGAAGCGCCAAGATGGATGCGGGATGGGGTGCGGACCTTGTAGGAGTATTCGCCGGAAAGTTCATCGTTGAGCTGGGGACCGAACGTATTGCCGGAGCCGTCTGTCTGCACAGTGCCATCCAGGGTTACAACATCCAGGAAGCGGGTTTGTACAAAAGCATCAAAGCGTTCCTCAACATTCCAGCGTGTGCTGGTTGTGTAGCTGGCGCCCAGATCGATCATATCAAGACCCGTGTAAAGAAAACCAAGTTTGGCATTGTATCCGACCGCATCCACCGTGATTTTCTCTTCAAACAGCATTCGGTTGATATTGTATGTTCCCGTATTCTGTTCTCCAGAGTATACGGGACGGCCGGAAACATCGAGGGGTGATGTTTCGATGAAGACCTGGTTGAAAACCGATTTGGATACCGGAATTCCGACGGACAGACCCAAAAAGAAGTTTTCCTGGAATTCGGTTGCCAGAAAAAGGCTGTATTCGCCGGACTGGCCGCGCCGGGTGGTTTCGGCGAACTGGTCGACTCCCTGGAATCCTCCGAATTCAAAAACGGACTCCTGGAATCCGTTGAAATCGTCAATGGCAAAGGTGTTAAAGGCAATATCGTTGGTGTAGTCCGTGAGGAACTGGTAGGTGCGGGAAGTCAGGTCATTGAATGCTTCAACCGTGAAAGCGGAGTTGTAGTCGGTGGTCTGTACGTAGCCCCCTCCAATGACCAGGCTGCCAACCACAGTGGGCATCTTGTAGTTGAAACCGATGTGTGTAATTCCCGTTTGGTTGTCAGAAAAATTCCGGTTTTGTCCAATATACGTCGACTCCGTCGAAATCTCCCTGACACCGATTCCGGCGCTGAAAGCGCTGGCCGGCATCACGGCAGCAACAGCCGGATTTACAATGTAGGAACCGAATCCCTGCATTTGGGAAACCGATGAGCTGCCGAGGGCGATACTGTGGGCATCCTGACCAGGAAGCTGCGTCGACAGCCTCAGGGCATCAAAGCTGTACTGTGCGTGAGCGGCAGAGAATCCAACCAGGAGAATTGCGGTGGCAAGGATCGATTTTGTGAGCGGAAAGAAACGTGTCATGTGATGAAGAATAATGTTGGCTGTTTCGTTTCGTGACAAACAGATTTGCAATTTTTGAAATTTTGGGTAACACCAGGCCGGGCTGTTACAAAGCTTTACGGAAATACTGGGATCATCAGCCCGGGAATTGGCTGTACCGGTAGAGGTACGGCGTAACTTCAGGAATCGTCCGTTTGAGGTTTGAGGTTCCTGATAATGATCATGCCGAAGAACCGTCAGTCATTCCGCGAACGGGTGCCGGAACTGCTGCTGCGGCTGGTGCTGCTCCGGTTCACCGTGCCGCTGCTGCGTGACGGAGGAGTGCTGCTCCGGTTCACCGTGCCGCTGCTGCGGGTGGTGCTGCTCCGGTTCACCGTGCCGCTGCTGCGGGTGGTGCTGCTCCGGTTGACCGTGCCGCTGCCGCGTGACGGAGGAGTGCTGCTCCGGTTCACCGTGCCGCTGCTGCGTGACGGTGGTGTGCTGCTCCGGTTCACCGTGCCGCTGCTGCGGTCGGTGCTGCTTCCACGGTTGACCGTGCCGCTGCTGCGGGTGGTGGTAGTGCTTCCACGGTTGACCGTGCCGCTGCTGCGGGTGGGCGTTGTACTCCGTGTCACGGATCCTGTAGACCGCGTGGTAGTGGTTCCGGCATCACGACGCACGGTTGTCGGGGTGGTGCTGGTGCTCCGGGTGACATTGGTTCTACGGTCGACTGTGGCAGTGCCTGTCCGAGAAACTCCCTGCGTGGTAGCTGTACTCCTTACGCCGGTGGACCTGGTGGCATCGCGGGTAATTGCCGAAGCCCGGGTACCCGTAGTTGCGACGGGGGTTCTGGTCATATGCTTACGTGCGGGCCTGTGACCGGTGATGTTGTAGTAGTTGTAAACAACGTAGTAATTCGGGCCGTATCCGTAAGGTCTGTGCCAGCCGTAAGCCGGATAGCGATGCCAGCGGTAAGGTGAGTGCCAGTGGTAGGGTGTGTGCCAGGAATACCAGAAGGAACCATGCCACGGATGGTACCAGTGCGGATGCCACGGGGCGTGCCATCCCCAGTCACCGTAATGGAACCCCATTCCCCAGTAGAAATGGCTGCCATGTGACCAGGAGGCCCTCATGTAAGTTCGGGGGGGGCTATAGTAGTAGCGGGCGGACCAGCGATACCGGTCAAAGTCGCGGAAGTACAGCTCGGCATCCTGCAGGCCATCTTCATAGCCCAGATCGTAAATATCCTGATCGGTAACCGGCTGGGTACGTTCTTCGGCGTAGCGGTCGGAAACTGTCCGAGTCGGGCGTTCCTCGATGACCCGTACCTGAGTGTAGCAGCCTGTAAAGATGAAGGCGGCTATCAGTAATGTGGATATGTTTTTAATATGTGCCATGATGTACTCCGTTTAGCTGCCATTGTAACCTGCTACATTGCTCAATCTGACTTTCTGCCAGAACGTTCCAGTTTCTAAACTCTTAAACGATCCGGCCTGCTTCTTTCTTGCGTTCTGCTGTCTACTTCATACTACACTTCAGAGACGCTTTCTACCTAATTACAATATAGAACATTCGGGCAGAAATCCGCGCCTTTGTACATATTTTTACGATCCGTAAATAAAAAAGTTCGATGCCGACTTGTTTTTTCCACGTACCTGTTCCAACAGTGGTATAAGCGGTTTCCCGGCAGTGACCTGACGGGAGGAGGCCAGGCGCCGAAACTTATCCAATTTGTAACAGATTGTAAGCTTTATCAGCCCAGATAGACGCGCAGGGCCAGGCTTCTGTTGTGGTGGCGAAGTTTTCTAAGGGCTTTTTCCTTGATTTGGCGCACTCTTTCCCGTGTCAGATCGAAGCGTTCACCTATCTCTTCAAGCGTAAGCGAGTGCTCACGGCCGATGCCGAAATAAAGGCGGATCACTTCTGCTTCTCTCTTGGTCAGTTTGGACAGTGCCCGTTCGATCTCCACCTTCAGAGATTCCCCCATCAGGTCGTTATCGGGATCGGGTGTCTCCTCGTTTTCAAGCACATCCAGCAGCCGATTGTCTTCACCCTGTGCAAACGGAGCATCCACTGAAAGGTGGCGGCCCGATATTTTGAGGGTATCGGATACTTCGGAAACGGTCATTTCAAGACTTTCGGCCAGCTCGGCAGCGGACGGTATGCGCTCATATTCCTGTTCCAGTTTGGAGAGTTCCTTGCCGATTTTGTTTAATGCCCCTACCCTGTTAAGCGGGAGGCGCACAATGCGGCTCTGTTCGGCAAGTGCCTGAAGAATGGACTGGCGGATCCACCAAACGGCGTAGGAAATGAATTTGAATCCGCGGGTCTCATCAAATCGTTTTGCGGCCTTTATCAGTCCAAGGTTCCCTTCATTAATCAGGTCTCCCAGGGAAAGTCCCTGGTTCTGGTACTGTTTGGCCACCGATACGACAAAACGCAAGTTTGCTTTTGTCAGCTTCTCAAGGGCATCCTGGTCACCGGCCTGAATTTTTTTGGCAAGATCGACTTCTTCGTCAGGAGTGATAAGACTCACTTTGCCTATTTCCTGCAGGTATCTGTCAAGAGATTGTGATTCTCTGGTTGAAATTCCGCTTGGACTTGGATTTTTTGGTTCTTTTTTCTTCTTAGCCACTTGAAGTAGGTTGGTTTGATTTGTGTTCAGACTGTCAAAAACTGCACGAATCGGTCAGGCAATATACAATCTTTAAGATAGGATTTCCCAAACAGCATACCATCTGCCGGGTGAATGCTTCCATTCAGGGAAAAAACGATGCAAATTTACGGATGTTATATATCAATTGTGTGTATTTATTTCTTTGCTCAGGAAAGATTCACCGGGAAACGGGTTTTCCACCCCTAAAAAATGACATACCGAAACGGCTATATCTGTGAAACTGTTTCGGGTAAGGAGTTCCTTACGCTCGGCAATATCTGCTGGATAGACCAGCAAAGGAGTGAACTCCCGGGAGTGGTCGGTGCTGGGCATAGCCGGATCATTTCCATGGTCGCCGGTTATAATGAGCAGGTCTTCCGGTTGAATCCGATCAAGAAAACCGGGGATGGCCCGGTCAATTTCCACCATGGCTCCGGCAAAACCCGGTGTGTCATTGCGATGGCCGAAATTCTGATCGGTTTCTATCAGATTGACAAACACGAATCCGGACCGGACCACATCCATTATTTCCCGGATTTTTTCAATGCCCTCCGCATTGCTCCTTGTGCGCAGTGAACGGTCAAAACCCTCTTCGGCAAACAGATCGACGATTTTTCCTATGGAGATTGTCTCAATCCCTTTTTCCTGGAGGTATCCGGGAAGAAACGGTCTGGGCGGCTTCAGGGAGTAATCATGTCTATGGTCGGACAGCCGGCGAAAGGATCCCGGAGCACCTTCAAACGGCCGAGCAATTACTCGACCCACGGCATGCTCGCCGGTCATAATCTCCTTACGGGCAATCTCACACCATTTGTACAGGGTCTGGAGCGGTACTGTGCCGACATCACAAGCCACCTGAAAGACGCTGTCGGCCGATGTATAAACAATGGGAAGGCCGGTTTCCTGATGCTCTTTCCCAAATTCCTCAATAACAGCCGTACCTGATGCAGGTTTGTTTGCCAGCACTCCGCCCACACCGGCAAGCCGGCAGAATTTTTCGATAATATCGTTGGGAAATCCCTCGGGGTAGGTTGGAAAGGGCTGCTCCATCTGGAGTCCGGCAATCTCCCAGTGTCCGGTAGTGGAATCTTTGCCCGGGGACCGTTCGCGCATCTTCCCGTATGCGGCAAGCGGTTCAGCTACAGGCGGTACCGTATCCAGCGGAATGATATTTCCCAACCCCAGCTTTCCAAGTTCCGGAAGGCGGCAGCGGGTCTGCGCTACCACATGCCCTAGTGTGTTGCTTCCCTCATCACCATATAGATGGGCATCTTCCTGTGCCCCAACACCAAGTCCGTCAATAATGATCAGATAACAAACGGCCATGTTACACCTCCACAATAAATTTCTGCTGTTTTATAGCTTCATTCATGGCTTTTTTTACTTTTTGCAGGATGGAATCGGGATCCGCCGTTCCGTTAAGACGGGTGGCTCCTGTATTCAGCTGCACCCGCTCTCCGACTTTCGCGGAAAGGGGGACGGGATCACGGAAGGCTTCCCTGATACGCCCTGTCCAGGACAGAAACGCCGATTCGTCCGGGGACTGCAGCAGAAACATGTACACATAGTCACTATGGGCAGCAATGATTCCGGGAATGCCGTACTGTTGCGGCCGGATCCCGTTCAAAACCTGCCGCTGCAATGCATTCAGATCTTCCAGGCGGTACCGGGTGCGCAGGTCATTGATGTTGCCAATGGTGATCATGCCAACCCAGGTTGACATGGCCTGTTCATGTTTTCGGCCATTGTTGGCAATCCGGGTCAGAGAACTTTTGAAAAGTTCCCGCGAATATGCAGACAGGCGTGTGGAAAACAGGTTGTCGTACACATCCAGATCGGGCAGCATGGCTTCGAGTTTCAGTCCGGCCATCCGGCACAGGTTGCCAGTCTTGTGTTTGAGGGCATCGCTGAACAGCAGCGGGTTTTCGCTGTAAACCAGTGCCAAAAGCTGCCGGCGCTGCCTGTGCATGACAGGAACAGCCAGAGAGGAGCCGTAACAGAGCGGCTCCGCACTTGAAATCCGCTTGGGATTGGCGTTGAAGTGGGGAGAAAAAAAAGGCGCCCCGTCAGTCAAAGCCCGGGCGGCAATCGACCCTTCTTCGAGTTCCAGACCGACCGGAGGCGGATACCTGGCGTCCAAAGAGTTGCTTACCGTGTGCCATGCCCCCAGACCCCTGGCCATCAGTACCACACCGCCCGTATCGCCGACGAAACTCTGAAGTTGATCCACAAGCGTAGCTGCAAGTTCAAGCGGCTCATCTGTCCGGGCAAGGATTTGAACCATCTGGTCATATTCTGCCCACTCGGTCTGCCTTTCCGTCAGGTCGGCAACATCCTGATAGGATTGCAGCATGCGTCCCATAACTTTTTGATATGCCGCGATCACCTTTTCGTCAGCGGATGTCAGTTCCGGTTTCCGGGATGTCTCCACAACGGTGATGGCAATGGTTTCTGCGTGAAATACAAACGGAACCAGATAAATATAATTGATTGGCGGGGTGCCCGTATAGTGTGCCAGCTGCACCGGCTTGAAGTGAATGTTTTTCTCAAGGCGGGTTACCGACTTAATGGAGCTGTATTGATTCAGAAAATGGTTCTCACGGCTCACGCGGTCCTGGAACACCACGTCCCTGCGGCTGGTTGCATAACTGGCCAGCACAAACTGATCCCGTCTGGTATTCACCCAATGCATGGACGCCGTCTCGGCCTCCAGTGATGTCCGGAGCATCAGCAGCATATCCCGTACAAGTTTTTTGAAATTGTGCAGATTGTCTTTTTCCTTTTCTTCCACGGGTGACAGGTTGATTCGGTTCATAATCCCTGGTTTTGCTTGTTATCAGGCATTTCCTGCAAGAGCGCCTCAGCTTCACCAATCAGTGCCTCAATGGCCTGCAGCCCCCGGTTCCAGAATGTCTCATCGTTAATATCCACACCCAGTCCGGCCATCAGATTGGCGGGCCAGTCGGATCCGCCTTTTTCGAGCATCGCAATATAGGACTCGCTGAATCCTTCACCGGAGCCGAGATACTCCTGGTAGAGCGCAAGCACCAGCAACTCTCCAAAGGCATAGGCGTAGACATAACCCGGTGTATGGATAAAATGCGGGATGTAGCTCCACCAGAGCCGGTAATTGTCCGTCAACGTGACCGAATCACCGTAGACCGGGGTTTGCGTTTCCATCCAAAGCTCCGAAAAGCGCCCGGCAGGCAGCTCTCCCTCCTCCCTGCGGGCACGGTGGATGCGATCCTCGAACCGGTTCATCGAAATCTGCCGGAATACGGTTGCAATGGTATCGTCGATCTTGCCCACCAGCAATGCCATTTTTTCCTCGGGCTTGTCGAGACTGGCCAGCAGCTTCCGGAAAACAAGCATCTCGCCAAAGACGGAGGCGGTCTCTGCGGTGGTGAGCGGCGTCCCGGACTGCAGCATTCCTTGTCTGCGGGACAGGTACTGGTGTACGCCGTGTCCAAGTTCGTGCGCCAAGGTCTGAACATCCCGTATTCTGCCATCGTAGTTCATGAAGACATAGGGATGAACGGAGGGTATGGTGGATGCGGAATAGGCCCCGCCGCGCTTACCGGGAACAACAGCGGCATCGATCCACTTTTCATCGAAAAAACGTGCGGCAATGGCGCCCATGTCGGGATGGAATTCGGCGTAGGCATCCAGTACCATTCTGCGTGCCTCACCCCAGGGAATCTTTTCACGGCTCTTGAGGACAGGTGCATAACGGTCGTATTCCATCAATTCATCCACACCGAGCAGCTGCTTCTTAAGTCGGTAGAAACGATGGACCAGGGGGTAACTGGCCGTGACGGAATCCACCAGTACCTCCACGCTCTCATCGGAAATTTCATTTGCCAGGTTGCGGGCCCGGAGCCAGTGCGGATATTTCCGGAGCCGGTCGTTTGTGTGTTTATCGGCAAGCAGCGTATTGAAGACAAAGGTAAGCGGGTGCTTCATCCCGGACAGTCCCTGGGTAAAGACTTCCGATGCCTGCCGGCGCACATCGCGGTCCGGGTCACTCATACGGCTCAGAATCTGCGATTCGGTGAGTTCTTCCCCATCCATTTGAAAGCGGGAGGCCCCGAGGGTTTCATCGAAGAAGCGGACCCACGCCCGCGCACCCGTAACGGCCTTGGCGGACAGTATCTTCTCTTCCTTTTCCTCCAGCGTGTGCGGTTTGTCAAGACGGGAGGTCTCAAGATAGTGACGGTATGCTGACAATTCACTGCTCCGGATCAGCTTCTGTGCAGCATCTTCATCCATATCCAGCCATTCAATGGTGAAGAAGATGATTTTTTGCGACAGCTCAGAGGAGAGCTCGGTGGATTCCTGAACGGCCTTGCCGAGGGCCGGATCTTCGGTGTTGGTAGTCCACATGAGATATGCGTAGGATCCCAGACGGCCCATAGTCTCCAGTATCCCGGAATAATGATCAAGGGCTCCGGCAAATTCGGCGGCATCAAGTTTGGCAATCCGGCCACGGTACACTCTTTCAAAATCTTCTGCTTTCTCAAGAACGGCGGTCCGGTCATCCGCGAGGGCGGGATCATCCGGACCGCGATACAGGTCCGTCAGGTCCCAGCGGACCTTTTCCGCACCGGTTATCTGCTTATCTTTCACTTGTTCCTTTGTACTTGATTGTTCGGAAATGGCAGTTCATATCAGGTGATCCACAGTATCAAATGCCTGCACGGACCGGCATTTTGCACGGGGGTGAGGGGCACGCGGACTCAAAATTTTTGCCTCGCCCGACCGACACCTTTGATGTGGGATGATAAGAAAAAAAAGTCAACGTTTTTTGTGAGCTTTTCGTTAACTGGGATATATTCCATGCTCATTCTGGACCTAATGTAACATCCCCTGTCCCGGCATCGTTTAAATGACCGGTTTTCAGTCCCAAAATGTAAATCCTGAACCAAGAAACAACTCCGACCTTGAAAAAGTTAGAAGCGCAATTCGGCCCCAATACCGCTCTGGTTGAAGAGCTGTACGACCAGTACCTGGAAAACCCTGAATCCGTGCCTGAGTACTGGCGCCAGTATTTTGACGAGATGGGCAACGGAAGGGAAACTGCAGAAACCGGTACTGAGAGCGATGTGGCAAAAGACAAGAAAGCCGGCGGACGGGTAGCGGATGATAAACGGGCAGATGACGACAAAAGGACCGATGACGACAAGACCCGGCCTACTGAAAAAAAGGACACCCGGGCGAAATTGCGTGACAAGAAGGACTCTGCCGGCAAGGTTGAAAAAGACGCTGACGGGACAGAGAAAGAGGAGCTTTTCGAGTACAAGCCCCTTAAAGGTTCTGCTGGAAAACTGGCAGCCAACATGGAGTCAAGCCTGGAACTGCCGACAGCCACATCCCTCCGGGTCATTCCCGTGAAAATGCTGATGGAGGATCGCCGCATCATCAACAGCTATCTTGAGAAGCGGCTGCTGCCCAAGGCCACGCTGACCCATTTCATCGCCTGGGCGGTTGTACGGGCGTTGAAGGAGTATCCCCAGCTAAATCATCATTTCGGGGATAAGGACGGCAAGCCGGCACGGGTAATTCCGAAAGGGGTAAACCTGGGGATTGCGATCGACCTGCCAAATAAGGACGGATCGCGCAACCTGGTGGTGCCGAGTATCAAGAACGTCGACAAAATGTCGTTCAGCGAGTTCCTGCATGCCTTTCTTGATCTCATTGGCAGGGCGCGTAAGGGCAAGCTGGACGTTGCGGACTTTGAGAACACGACCATCACCATCACCAATCCGGGCACCATAGGCACGGTATCGTCCATGCCGCGTCTGATGAAAAGACAGGGTGCAATCATAGCCACCGGGGCCATGAACTATCCGGCCGAGTTCCAGTCGATGTCCCAGGAGTTGCTCAGCCACCTGGGAATAAGCATGGTCATGAACGTGACCTGCACCTATGACCATCGTATAATCCAGGGTGCGGAATCGGGTTCCTTCCTGGCCCGCATCCAGGAGTATCTGGCCGGGCCGACCGATTTCTTCGAGTCCATTTTTGAAGAGCTCAACATTCCCTACGAGCCCATTCCCTACGGCGAGGATCAGTATACCGGCTTTCTGGATGGCGGTTCGGACCGTGTTGAATCGGACAAGAAGGCGGTTGCGGTCAGCCGGCTTGTAGACCGGTACCGCCGGCACGGTCACGTCATGGCCGAGCTGAACCCGCTGCAGTTTGGCACCGGATATAATCCCGAGCTCGATTTCCATTACCACGGTCTGACCATGTGGGATCTGGACCGCAAGTTCTACGTGCCCTATCTGGGCGGTGAGGATCAGGTCACTTCCCTTCGAAACATTATCGACATTCTTCGAAATACCTACTGCGGATATGTCGGTGCGGAGTATACCCACATTCTGGAGGTTGAAGAACGCTCCTGGTTGCGGGACACCATGGAATCGTGCATGAACGACCCGGAACTGACCAAGGACCAGAAATGGAGAATCCTGCACAAGCTGAACCAGGCCAGTGCCTTTGAGGAGTTCCTGCATAAAAAGTACATCGGCCACAAGCGTTTTTCCCTTGAGGGTGCCGACACCGTCATCCCGATGATCGACTATCTTCTTGAGCGGGCCGGCACGTACGATATCAGCGACCTGGTGCTGGGCATGGCGCATCGCGGACGTCTCAACGTGCTTGTGAACACCATGGGAAAATCCTACAAGAAGGTTTTTGCGGAATTTGAAGGGAATATTGATCCCGAAAGCGCCATGGGTACCGGCGACGTAAAGTATCACCTTGGGACTACCGCCGTCCACAAGACCACTGACGGCAAGGAGATCAACCTGATGCTGATGCCCAATCCGAGTCACCTGGAGTCTGTCAATCCGGTAGTTGAAGGTGCGGCCAGGGCTCTGCAGGACAAGATCGGGAAAAAAGAAGCCTCGGGAAAAGTATTGCCGCTGCTGATCCACGGTGATGCTGCATTTGCCGGACAGGGCGTGGTTGCCGAAACGCTCAACATGTCGCAGCTCAACGGTTTTACCACCGGTGGCACCATTCACCTGATCATCAACAACCAGATCGGCTTCACGACCCTCCCGCGGGATGGACGATCCACGGAGTATGCATCGGATCTGGCCAAGATGATTCTGGCTCCCATATTCCACGTGAATGGAGACGAGCCCGAGGCAGCCATCCAGAGCATCAAACTGGCACTGGATTACCGGCAGAAATTCGGGAAGGATGTGGTCATTGACCTGGTCTGCTACCGCAAGCACGGGCACAATGAGGGGGACGAACCGGTCTTTACGCAGCCTTATCTGTACAAGGAGATCCAGGGCCATCCGAGTGTGCGTGAGCATTACACCCATCAGCTGGTGGAACGCGGTGAGTTCACAAAGAAGGAGGTCCAGCAGATTTTTGATGAATTTGACGAACTGCTTGAGGCGGCATTCAAGGATGCCCGCAAGGCCGGCAGTATTGGCCAGCTTCCGGGTGAGTACCTCAAACGCAAGGATTCCGGCCAGAAGGAATGGTCCAGGCACATGCCTGACACCACCTTTGATCTTGATAAACTCAAGGAGATCGGCCGAGGCCTGAATACCCTGCCGCAGGACTTCGACGCCAATCCCAAGCTGCTACGCATACTTGCAAAACGCAGCGAAATCGTTGATAAAAACGAGAAAAAGATCGATTGGGGATTTGCGGAAGCCCTGGCTTTCGGAAGTTTACTCACGGAGAAGCATCCGGTACGCCTTACCGGACAGGATTGCGAGCGCGGAACATTTTCACACCGCCATTCGGTGCTTCATGGAACTGAAAAGGACCAGGTCTTCGTGCCCCTGAACAACCTTCAGGAAGGTCAGGCAACGTTCAAGGTCTTCAACAGCCTTCTCAGCGAATTTGCCGTGCTGGGTTTCGAGTTCGGATACAGCAGCCTGCGGCCGGAAGCGCTTGTACTCTGGGAAGCGCAGTTCGGCGATTTCAGCAACGGAGCCCAGATCATCATTGATCAGTACATTGCTGCCAGCGAATCAAAGTGGCGCCAAACCAGCGGCGTCGTGCTTCTGCTGCCTCATGGTTATGAGGGACAGGGGCCCGAGCACTCCTCTGCACGTCTCGAGCGTTTCCTGCAGTTGTGCGCCGATAACAATATCCAGGTTGCCAACTGCACGACCCCGGCACAGTATTACCACCTGCTCAGAAGACAGGCATTGCGCATCGGGAAAAAACCACTTGTAGTCATGACGCCGAAAAGCCTGCTGCGGCATACCAAAGTCGTCACCAGTATTGAAGAGCTGGCCGGTGGTTCTTTTCAGGAGGTTCTGGATGATACCACCATAAACGGTGCTTCTACTGTCAAACGACTCGTTTTCTGCTCGGGCAAGGTTTATTACGATCTGCTGGAAATGCGGGACAAGGAAGAACGCGGGGATGTTGCCATTGTGCGGCTGGAACAGTTCTACCCGTTCCCCGACGAGAGTCTGAGGTCCGTCATCGAAAAATACGATAATGCCGAATCCGTGGTCTGGTGCCAGGAAGAGCCGAAAAACATGGGTGGATGGAGTTTCGTGAGATCACGTTTTGACGATCTTCTTGGCGGCAGCCGTAGGCTGGAGTTTGCCGGACGAGCCGCTTCAGCGTCACCGGCAACGGGTTCGACGCAGATTCACAACGCCGAGCAGGAGCTGCTTCTGCGTGATGCGCTGGGTTAATAGCGTCAACATGCCTGGATAGATAAAGTCTTGGTTAGATGAAATGTCCATGACCGGGCCTAGCGCAACCCTCCGGGCACACCTTTGCAGATGCGGCTGATCGCATCGTGGCTGTGCAGGCTCTCCATGTGATTGCAGCGCACCACGAAGTCCCTGATTTCCGGCACGCGGTTCAGGTGATCGTAGATCAGGCGGGCGGCATCTTCCACAAATTTCTGGTAAGCCCCGTTCATCTCGGCAAACGCCTGCTCATCCTCACGTTTGACCATGACCTGGGTTTCAGTCTTCAGTGCGTTTCTGAGTAGTTCGATGAGACTTTCAGGCTCCAGGAAGGAGGTGCACTCCACGGTTACATTGGTGATGCTGCGCTGGCTGTGTGAGATGGCGGCGACATCACGTGTGTTCCGGGCGTGCTCGGCAAGTTCAAAAGAGCAGGGACAGGCGCTGCTGTACTCGAAGTCGATGTGCATGAACATGCGCATGCGTCCATGTTCATCCATGTGTCCTTCAAATGAGAGAGGATAGTACTGGTAGCCGCTCAGGTCGGAACGCAGGCTTTCCTGAATCATCGGGTAGTTCACATGCAGCCTCAGGTAACTATCCTTGCTCTTCAGGTTGTCGCGGTAGGCACGCATAATATACTCGAGTACATCCTGGGAAATAACTTCATCCCTGAATTCGTAGAATGTGCGGATAATCCGGCTCATGTTGATCCCTTTCTTTCCGGCATCGAGGCTCACGTAGCCATCCACGGAAGTTTCGAGTGTAAGAATCTGTCCGTCACGTGCGGTAAATTTCAGCGGAAGGCGGAAATTGGAGATTCCTACCTGCTGGATTGGCACATTGGCTCCCTCGATCAGGGAGGCCGGTCCGTTCTGCAGATCGGGCAGCGAGCTTCTGTAGGCGTCGGTGACAGTAAAAGTCGGGTCGTAAAAGCGTTTAAGCGTAGAGGTAATCATCAGTTATGGATCGATTGGTTAATTTTCCCGGTATTCCGCAATGTTCCGTTCCGTTTCCAACAGCCGCACAGAATGGAGTGCTCCGTTCCAGCAAATGGCTGCCACATCGTCCCGCAACTCAAAAAAGAAGGACCGTGCAAGATTTTCAGTAGAGGGGATGACCCCTTTAAGGAAATCCACATCCAGATTCAGGTTTTTGTGATCACATTCCGAAAGTATGCGGTCCTGGATTACCTGCTTCAGTTTTCCAAGGTCCACGACGTAACCTGTATCGGGATCGGGTTCACCGGCAACGGTGACCTCGATCACGTAATTGTGCCCATGCCAGTTCGGATGATTGCAGGGTCCGAATGTGGCCTGGTTCCACTCCGGACTCTTGGCCGGGTTGTGGAGCCGGTGGGCTGCCGTGAAGTGCTCTTTTCGGGTGACGTAAATCACAATGCGGTCTTGTGGTTGTTTTTCTGTGTCGGAGATACGTCAACATTCATGATGCCGGAAAAGGTTCCTTGAAGGGAAAAAACAGATGGGTGTTTCAGACGACGGCTTTTCCTCCGGCAGGTTGTCCGTCTGTTGCATCGTTTGCGTTGGTTGTATCGCTTGCGTTGGTTGCATCGTTATCATCTGTTGCATCCCCCTCCGCAGCTTGTAACGCATCACCCGGTTCCTTCCTTGTCTTTGCGGATGGAAGCCGGACGGGATAGTTGCCGTAGGGGCGTTCTCCCAGCAGTTCGATCAGATCTTGCGATCCGAGAATCTCTTTTTCCAGAAGGTTTTTTGAAAGAACTACCAGTTTGTCCTTTTTCTCAAGGAGCAGCTTTTTTGTCCGCTCGTAATTTCTTCTGATGATAACCTGGACTGCTTCGTCAATCCGTTCCGCAGTATGTTCGGAGTATTTTTTCTGAAAGGGGAGGCCACCCTCTTCGGACGGGTCGTGATAGGAGATGTTTCCCAGCTCTTCGCTCATTCCGTATTCGGTGACCATGGCATAAGCCAGCCTCGAAATGCGTTCCAGGTCATTTCTTGCGCCGGTGGAAATCTTTCCGAAAATGATCTCTTCGGAGACGCGTCCGCCTAGCAGCGCACAAATTTTGTCGTCGAGTTCCTGGGTGGTTAAGAGGAAACGGTCTTCCAGCGGAGTCTGCAGGGTGTAGCCAAGTGCGGCAAAACCCCGCGGCACAATGCTTACCTTCATTACCGGGTCGGTGTGCTCCAGATACCAGCCTACCACGGCGTGACCGGCTTCGTGGTAGGCGATGATCTCCCGCTCATTCGGGCTGATGATTTTGTTTTTCTTTTCGAGACCGGCCACAACCCTCTCGATGGCATCCTGGAAGTCGATCATCTCCACGGAGTCCTTGTTTCTTCTGGATGCAAGCAGTGCCGCTTCATTGCACATATTGGCCAGTTCGGCGCCGGCAAAACCCGGTGTCTGGGATGCAAGCAGATGAAGGTCCACGTTGTCGGAAATTTTCAGTTTTTTGGTATGTACCTGGAGAACTTCCACCCTGCCCTTGAGGTCGGGTTTGTCTATTAGGATCTGGCGGTCGAACCTTCCCGGGCGCATGAGGGCGGAATCCAGAACATCGGGACGGTTTGTTGCAGCCATGATAATCACGCCTTTATCCGTGTTGAAACCGTCCATTTCGGAGAGCAGCTGGTTGAGGGTATTTTCCCTCTCGTCGTTGGCGCCGGTAACCTGGTTCTTTCCCCGGCTGCGTCCGATGGCGTCAATTTCATCGATGAAAATTATGCAGGGTGCTTTCTCCTTGGCCTGTTTGAACAGGTCACGCACCCGTGAGGCTCCGACACCGACGAACATTTCAACAAAATCCGATCCGCTGAGACTGAAAAACGGCACGTCCGCTTCCCCTGCCGTAGCTTTACCCAGCATGGTCTTGCCCGTACCGGGAGGACCGACTAACAGGACGCCTTTGGGTATGTTTCCACCCAACCGGGTGAATTTCTTGGGATCTTTGAGAAATGCGACAATTTCCTCGACCTCTTCCTTGGCTTCTTCCAGACCGGCAACATCCTTGAATGTTATCTTGTGTTCGCTCTGCCGGTCATACAGCGATGCCTTGTTCTTTCCGATGTTCATGAGCTGGGATCCGGGGTTCATTCTCCGGAAGATGAAAATCCAGAAAGCGACAATCAGCAGCAGCGGGATGAACCAGATGAAGACATTGCTGAACCAGTTGCCACTGATCCGGGCATCGTAGGCAACGGCGTGCTCATCAAGAAGCGGGCGTATATCGTCCCCCTCGATCATGGTAAGGCGGAATGGGTAGGTGAATGCCTCCTCTTCATCGCTGCTGTCAAACCAGCGGCTGCCTGAAGCCGGTTTTTCAAATGTCACATGGCCTTCCTTCACGGCATCTTCCAGGAAAAACCCTTCGATGCTTTTACCGTCGATGATGGTGATTTTCTCCACATGGCCATTGCGGACATGGTCCAGAAACTCACTGTACGTCAGGTTCATTGTTCCGTCGGGGAAAACGGACAGGTAGGGAATGGCAAGGAGTACAAGAAACAGGATCACATAGATCCAGACAGGGAAACGCGGGTTTCGTTCTTCTTTCTTCCTTGGTTCGTACGTATCTGTAGAAGGGTCCTTTTTTTCTGGCATAATAGAAAGATACGCAATTTTTGTTAATCAATCGGTTGCTTCACCGAAGACGACCGTGTCACCTTCTGCCGTCTGCATTTCAATTTGCCCGTTTTTTCCGGTTATTTTGCCGATTACGGTGAAATCGCGACTAAGTTCGGTGAGTTTGCCGACCTCTTTTTCCGGAAGGGTGAACAGCAGTTCAAAATCTTCTCCGCCATACAGAGCGTACTTGTCCACGTCCTCCTGCATTTCATCTGCCACTTTGCGTGTCTCCAAGTCAATCGGCAGGGCTGCCTGGTAAATGTATGCGCCTTTGTTTGAATTACGTGCAAGGCGCTGGAGATCGCTCAGCAGGCCCTGGCTGACATCTATCATGGCTGAAGGCCGGATGCCCTTGTCATGAAAGAGCGTCACAAGATCCTTTCTTGCAACCGGTACAAGCTGCCGCTTGACGACATACTCCCAATCGGTGAGATCGGGCTGCATGACCGGGTCTTCGGACTCCTCCCAGTGCCTTTTTTCCCTCAGGAGTATCTTGAGACCGGCCAGGGCGCTGCCAATATCGCCTGTGACACATACGGCATCATCGACACTGGCTCCGCTGTTGTAGACAATCTTATCCTTTTCAATATCGCCGTATACCGAGACTGTGATGATCAGGGCGTTGTGGGATCCGGTCAGGTCGCCGCCAGATAATTGACACTCATAATCCGCACAGGCCATGCCGATGCCCTTATACAGTTCATCGACCATGTCCAGTGTTATTCTGTTTGGCAGGGCGAGATTTACAAGTATGGAACGGGGGTGTCCGTTCATGGCGTAAATGTCGCTAACGGCAGCCGATACAACTTTTGCGCCAACCTGATGGAAGGGCATGAACGAAAGATCAAACTCCACACCTTCCACGAAGGTTTCGCTGGAAAGCAGGCCGTAGCGTGTTTCACTTGCCGCCAGCACGGCGGCATCGTCCCCGATGCCATAAACAACTTCTTCAGACCGGAATGTGGAATAACCTGCAATCTTCCGGATGAGGCCGGGCCGGCCGATACTGGAAATGGTATTATCGGAATTCTGTGACATGGTACTTCTCAATTCGAGATGTATGGCAATTCGAGTTTTTTAACGGTTGCCGGAACCGAAGAAAAAAAGGCAATCCGGATTTGGCCGGATTGCCTTTTTGAATCACAACAAGGGTATATATGACGATCCAGGCAGCAGGATCATATCCGTGCACAGCAGAGACGTTGTGCGTCACATGCTTTACATGGGTGCCTGGTCGCCGCGCAGAGTTGAGTAGTTGATACGCAGGGTGCCGGCTTCCCGGAGTTCCTGCTGCACATCACTTACGATTCCCATCTCCGATTTCTGGTCCACACGCAATGATACGATAAGCCGCGGTTCTTCCATCAGTTTATCATACATAAGGCGGCGAATGGCATAGATATCATCCACGAGGGCATCATCAATCTGGACACGGGTATCACCGTATCTTCCGCCACCAAGGATTTCGGGACCGATATAGATATAGCTGACCAGACGCTTCTGCTCGATCTTTTCGATGTTGTCGGCGCGCGTAAAGTCAACACGGACCTGCAGTTCCACTTCGCGCAATACCGTCACCACCATGAAGAAAATAAGCAACATGAAGATGATGTCCGGCATGGCAGCGGTCGGGACCTGCTGCTTGGTGTTGGCCTGTTTCTTTTGAAATTTTGACATAACAATATCAGGATAATTTTATGATCCCGGATCCGGCTCAGCAAGTGAGATATTTTGGGGATACATTTCACGAATGATGTTGTCTTCCCGACTGACGCGTGCCTGGTATTGCCGGTATGGAATTCCAAACTCCTGCATGGTGGCCTCATCCCTGAGTTGCCGGTAGGCACCGATTACCTCGTCAAGCATGTCGATATAGATTTCGTACGGTGTTTGACGGTCGGTTTTGATCGACACGATAGCCTGGCGCGGATCTTCTGAGAGATTGGGATCCTGAGCCCGGTTTGCGTTATCGACGAAATCAATGACCAGCTGTCTCACTTCTTGAATACTGGCACGCTCTTCATTGATCAGGATCTGGCCGCGGGCATTGACCAGGATATTCATCAGGTTCCGTTCCCGGATGGGAGGCGGTTCCTGATCGGGATCCGGCGGCGGCGGAAGCTGCATACCGATTCCGGTGTCAACGTCAATGGTCGTGACCACGAGGAAGAAGATCAGGAGGAGGAAAGCGATATCTGCCATCCCCGCCTGAGGAACTTCCGCAACTTCACGTGAACGCTTTTTTAATTTCATGTCTGAAATCAGAATTTAAAAGTGGTGCGAAGACCCGTGATGATCAGCATTATGGCAAGAATTGCCATGGTGATCAGCATGGTTAGAATCGCCGCATCGGTAACGCCACCGGTGATCAGATAGGAAATTGCAAATATCAGTGCAGGGACCAGGTAGACTCCGATTTTCATGAGTTCCTGTTTTCCTTCAATGACATTTTTTATGCCGAATCCGATCATTGAGGCCACTCCAATGGCTACCAATGCCAGCATCAGTCCGATTGCAATAGGTACGTACATAATAAGTGGTGATTGGTAAGTAAGTGGTTAGGAACCGGATTTATCTTCTTCCGAAGCATCGCCCTTGTCGCTCTTGCGGGTGTCGCGCTCGGCGCGCTCTTCTTCAGAGATAATCGGCCTGCCCTGCTGAAGGAGTGCAATGGAGTCAATCAGTACGATTGAACTCTCCTCCATGTCCACTACGAGGCGGTCGATCTTGGAGACGCAATAGTTGTATCCTACCTGCAGGATGATACCGGCGATAAGACCAGATGCCGTGGTCAGAAGGGCCACTTTAATACCACCGGCTACAAGACTTGGTGAAATGTCACCGGCAGCCTCAATAGCATCGAATGCCTGGATCATCCCGATAACCGTTCCGGTAAATCCGAGCATGGGTGCAATGGCAATGAAAAGTGAAAGCCAGACAAGTCCTCTTTCAAGAAAACTCATCTCGATGGATCCGTAGGATTGGATCGCTTTTTCGGCAGCATCGATACCTTCATCGGCACGAAGCAGGCCCGCCTGGAAAACCGAGGCTACCGGACCCCTTGTGGAGGAGCAGAGTTCCTCTGCGGCCTGGATACCGCCTTCCTGCAACGCTTCTTTGACGTCGAGGATGAATTTGCGGGTGTTGATGTCGGCTCTGTTGAGCGTGATCAGACGCTCGAGGAAAATTGCAAGTCCAAGGATGAGAGCAATGAGTACAGGCCACATGAACGGACCACCTTCATTGAAATACCCGACGAGCATATTGAATAAGCCTTCTTCCAGGGCGCCCTGGATAAGCAGTGCACTAAACGAGAGGGTCATACGATTCTCCGATTTTTACCTAATGTTGTATTCGTGTAAAGACAATTCGCAATACGGTGATTATAGACTATTTTGCATCAAATGTCAAAGGCAGGATGCATCCCGAACATGTTGAAACCTCCATGAATCCAGAGATATAGTATCTGCCACAGACATTAGTACCGCAATAATACAAAAACTTGCAAAACATACATTGCGTGAAAAAATTAAAAAAACGGCCGGCATGTTTTTTTAGCTCCTCCACAAACGGATGCATGCGGCAACTTGTTGCCTGCTTTTTTACAGATCGTTTGATGCTGCACTGCAAGGTAGCGCCCGAATATAAATATCGTGTTAAAAAACAGCGTTAACACTGAAGCGAAGTGTCTGAATGGCCGGCCTCCCCGGAACAGTGCGGCCATCATACTGCAGGCTGGCCCTCAGAAAATCGCTGATGCGGTAATCCGACTGCAGGGACCATGCCCAGGTATTTCCCATGCCTGCTCCGTCGGTGAGTTCAAACTCGCCCATGCTGCTGGAAGGCCCTCCCCGCAGCGCAAAGCGCCGGTGTTCCATGCGCGCCGCCGACTGGAGCCTTCTTCCGAAAGATGTTCTTGCATCCAACTGCATGGTCAGTCCGCTGACAGTGGCGGGATTGTCCGGATACCGGTCGGTTCTGCGAATGACACCCAATGCGGCACCGGACTGAAGCGAACCGCTCCAGCGGACATCAATCCGTGGCCTCAGCTCACCACCGCGGATAGCATAATTGCGTGAGGCGAAGGTTTCACTCAGATTCTCGCTGCGTCCAGCCGAAGCGGCAAGTATAAGCCGGTAGCGCCGTGACAACCTTCCGCCCGCCCTGATCCGAAGATGGTCTGTGCGGCGTTTCTCAAGCCCGCTTGCCTGCTGATGCTGTGAGCGCATCCGGTCAGCGGTCAACCGGAGTTCACGCCGCGTGTCGTTCCGGAAGAGTTCCACATCCTGTTCAATGAAGATACGGCCGTTGATGGTCAGGGAATCGTCTCGGAAACGATGCAGACGCATGAGATAGATGTCCTGCAGCTGCCCGGTGCGGTTTTCCTCGCGGATATCTACCAGGGAGTGCCAACGGACTCCGGACAAGAAGTGCCGCCAGCCGGAGAACCGGGCGTCATGTGGATCAATGAACCGGGCCGGGTCCACGGTAGTGCGCCATCGCACCCTCAGGGCGATCACGGGGAACAGCTCTTCTGACGGAACCAGCTGTTTGATGAACGTACCCTCGTTGGGACTCTGTTCGGGGAAGAACTCGTCCACCTGCTGCACTCCGTCATCGTTGAGGTCGATCCAGACATATTGTCCGAGTTCGGGTCCCACTTCAACAAAGGCCTCCTGCAGGAGCGCTCGGCGCTCGGTATTGGCATCGTAAAGGATTTGGGTTTCGATGAACCGGTTCCAGGGACGGTAATCGGTGACCGAACGCACAAGCACGCCCCGGCTGTCGAGCCGCTGCTGTTCCACCTGGAATATCTCTTCAAACCTGCGCTGCCGGAGCCCGATCGTATTCCTGGTCTGGAAAAGGGTGCCATGCCGGTAGTCCATCACATAGCGCTGGGTGATTCCCCTGGATTCATCCGTAAGCTCCCCGCCGATGACACCCTGGTCTTTGCGATACCGGATAGAGCTTCCAATGCGGAACTGGTCGGACAACTGGTAGTAGAGCCCGGGGCCCACTTCCAGGAATCGCAGGGATCCTGCCAGAAGTGAATCGGGGGCGCCGGGAGAGCCCGGAGCTGACGCTTTCTGAAGCCGCTCCTCCTGCTCAAACGTTATTTCGGGCTGGAGGCTGCCGACCGGCAACGAAATATCGTAGTCAAAATGGCCGCGCTGACGCCACCAGCTGCCATCTTCACCGAAATTGCGGTCCTCGCTTTCAATGCGCTCCAGCCGGTAATCCACGCCCGGAAGTCCTTCTTCGCGTGAAAGAAGATGCATGTCGCCGCGTGTTCCCTGGAAGCCGCTTCGGCGGAGCGTCCCGGCACCGATATCCAGGTGTGTGTTGCCGCCGGGGGTCCATCGGGCGGAACCTTCCAGGCGCTCTTCCTGCGAGGCCTCGGTATGGGTCAGGTTCCATCTGCGGTCAAATTCCACTTCGCGCACCCGGTCGAAGTACGCAAAATGCTCCCCTTCGTAGCGGCCTTTCACATCAAATGAAAAGGACCCAAGACGGGTGGCAACCGGTTCAAGCCGGACGCCGGCCAGGAAGCTCATATCATTGTTGAATTCGTTGTCGATGGACGAGAGCCGGTTCTGGTCATAGTGGCTGCCGGCCCATTCACCGTAGAGACTCAGGTTGCGCGAGGCCCTGAGCCGGCTCCGGAGCGCCACCATGCTCTGCTCCACGGGTCGTGACAGGCGGCGTTTGGGCATGTAATTTCCCATTCCGGGACCGGCCCACTCATAGAGAATTCCGTTGGCGGCGCGGCCAACCCGTCGATAATCACCCTCTCCCTCGGGAACCCGGCTGAACTGGACCCGGAAGACCCCCGAGGAGTCGCCGGGGATATGCCGGAAGATCTGGTGTATCTGTCCCTGGAAAACCGTATCCACCCTGCTGTACAGCAGGAAATCGGCGTCGCGGCGAAACCCGACCGAGTCGGCCCCGCTCACGACTGCCAGGGACGGATCGTTGCCGGCCTGCCGGAGCACTTCGCGTTCCTGATCGGTGAGGAAGAGCTGAGTGCTCAGATTGACGTTGTCGGCTTCCCGGATGACCGACACGCCGAAGGAGACCCGGTCGTTGAGAAGGTGGTCGTGCTGGGCTTCGGCGGCAACCACGCTGCGGGTGTAGGCGTCCCGAAGGTACTGGAAGTCGACGGTGATGCGTGAGTGGTCTGTGATGATTCGGTTGGAGGTGAAGGTGATCTCACCCAGACCGTAATCAATAATGTAGTCGTTTTCCTCTCCCCTTGTCAAGCGTTCTCCGTTGATATAGACCCGTTCGGACCCGGCAAGCACTATGATGAACTGTTCGTTTTCAGCGCCGCTGAGGCGGTAAGGTCCCTGAACGCCGTCTTCGCCGGTGAACTGCATCTCACGGTATTGTCCGCGCACAACAGCCGCAGAGCCTTCGTAACTGCCATATCTATTGAGATCGGTCTGAAGACCAACGCCCTGAAGCCGTCGGTCAATCACGGCAAAATTGCTGCGATCCAGGCGCATGTCAATATCCCCCATCTGCAGCATGCCCATTTCATGCATAAGCCGGATGTAGACCTGGTCGAATTCCCGCAGGGTCTGGGTGGTGCCGTCCGGCTGGATGGGTGTGCTGCGGTCGGTAAGCGAGGCAACCACTTCAATATCATCGGTGATATGGCCGCTGATCTCGAAATGGAGGCCGCTTTCCAGAGAAAAGTCCTGATTGGTGCCGGCCACGAATCCACGCCTCAAACTGCCGCTGCGTTGCAGACGGGTATCGGCGAAGAGGTCCTGCTGGCGCACGGGACGGCGGGTTACCTGAATTTCCGCATCCGGTTCAAACCGTGCGTCGGTGGTATCGGGAGTGACGAGCTCCCTTCCATATACGGTAACAGGCAGGCTCATGGGCCGGTACTGATACCGGAACCGGAGTGTATCGAAGCGGGAGCGTTGCGCCGGATCGACATCCCAGCTCCAGCGTCCGGTCACGGGGTACAATGTCCATTCGTCTTCAGGCAGGGCCATGGTATCGGCTGACACTTGGAAGGTGCCTGGGATGATCCATACATCCAGCTGGTAGATGGAGTCCTTTTCTGCCACTGCTCTCTGCCGCTCTCTTTCCAGGGAGATCTGGGCCTGCAGATTCGACTGTGCCCAGAGGCACAAAGCGATGGTCAGAAAGAGAATCCGTTTTGTCAAGAGGCAGGTTTTGTTACCTGATAAAAAAAAAGGAAATACAGAAGCTGCATTTCCTTTTTAAAACGGTGATTTTGCGGCAAATAGTCTTGCCCCGGCTATCAATCCTGGGCTTTGACGACCCAGAAAGTCAGACTGGCTTTCACCTCTTCGTGCAGATTGATGGCAGCGGTGTATTCGCCAAGCTGCTTGACATCTTCATCGATCTGGATTTTGCGGCGATCGATATCGAATCCTTTTTCCTTGAGGGCATCGGCAATCTGGACATTGGTAACCGTACCGAAAATCTTGCCTTCCTCACCGGCCTTCACGGCAATGGTCACGTTGGTTCCCTGGAGTGCTTCAGCCGTTTCCTTTGCTGAATCGAGGGTGGCCAGACGCTGCTCAAGAACCTTTTTCATCTGCTGTTCGATCGCTTTGCGGGCCCCTGATGTGGCAAGGACGGCTTTGCCGGTGGGGATGAGGAAGTTTCTTCCGTAGCCGTCTTTCACCTCCACAACTTCACCGGCCAGACCCAGTTTTTCAACATCTTCTTTTAAAATAACTTGCATGGTAAACTCCTGGATTGGTGGTTATCTGAGATTTTCAGCAACAAACGGAAGCAGCGCGAGATGCCTTGCGCGTTTCACGGCAAGAGCAAGCTGGCGCTGGTATTTGGCGCTGGTTCCGGTTACACGACGGGGGAGGATCTTGCCCTGGTCATTAATAAAACGTTCCAGGGTGTCAACGTCCTTGTAATCGATATAGACAACGCCCGCCCGTGAGAATTTGCACTCTTTCTCCTTGAGGTTGCCTTTCTTGGGGTGTGCAGGATTTTTTAACATAATCTGAATCTTTTGAAATTGGTGTGGATTGGAGTCATTCCTCTTCAGGGGTTTCACTGAATATGACAGGAAGCTTGCCTTTTTTATGTAACTCCCTGTGCTTCAGCATCTTGTTATCATACTTGAGGACGATATTCCTGAGGATATTTTCATTCAGTTTGAAATACCGCTCCAACTCGCTGACGATGGTACCCGGCGCGTTAAAGTACGCATTCACAAAATATCCGCTGTTTTTTCCATCGATTTCGTAGGCGAGGCGCTTGATACCCCACTCATCCACTTCATCAATTTCGGCTCCCCGATCCTTGATAAAGGATTCGAAGCCATCCTTGACCTCTTTCACCTGTTCTTCTTCGAGAACGGGATTGATGATAAAGGTTACTTCATAAAAATTGGTTTTCATAGTCACCTTCGGTTGTTTTAAAGTAAACAGCCGCTGGCGTTTCCAGCGGCAGGCGGCGCAAAGATAACGAGATTATGCTTCTCTTGCAATTATTGATGCTGTGAACCGGGCGCAAACTTATCCCGGAAATCATCGTTTTTTTTGCGAACTCAGGCGGGTTATCAGTAATGTGGTGCCTTGAATGTACCCAGCAGGTCGGTGAGTATGCCCGGATTTACACCAAAAAAAATGGTCAATGCACCAAGAATAAGCAGGGCTGAAAAATAGAGAGTGCCCGGACGGGTGAGCACGGTTCCGTTTTCATTTTCCTTCATGTACAGATGGACAAGCACGCGCAGGTAGTAGTAAACACTGGCGGCACTGGCCAGGACCCCGACCACCACCAGGCTGATCAGCCCCTCATCCACCGCCGCTGCGAAGACGCGGTATTTGCCGATAAATCCGGCAAAGGGTGGGATTCCCACCATGGAGAAGAGGAAAACAGACATAAGAATACCCATTACCGGTTGCTGGAAACCGAGTCCCGAGTAGTTGTTGATATCGGTCATATCGTATCCCTTATGCCACTCATAGTAGGCGACAATACCGAAAGCGCCGACATTCATGAGGGTATAGGCAAACAGGTAGAACAGCACGGCATTGTAAGCGGCATCGGTGCCGGCGGCCAGGCCGATCATGATATAACCGGCATGGGCAATGCTCGAGTAGGCCAGCATGCGTTTCACGTTATCCTGGACCAGGGCCAGGATATTGCCGATCACCATAGTCAACAGGGCGAACACCCAGATGACATCGCCCCATTCGGCCCTTGCATCAGGTAGCGCCCGGCTAAGTACCAGGATAAAAGCAACAAATGCGGCTGACTTGGATGCTGTTGCCATGAATGCAGTGATGGTGGTAGGTGCACCCTGATACACATCCGGAGTCCACATATGGAACGGCACGGCTGAAATTTTAAAAAAGAAACCAACCAGCAGCAGGCCGACCCCGGCCCAGTAAATCATGCCTTTTTC
Source organism: Balneolales bacterium (assembly GCA_007120385.1). Lineage (GTDB taxonomy): Bacteria > Bacteroidota > Rhodothermia > Balneolales > Natronogracilivirgulaceae > SKNL01. Next base: position 10,249 of record SKNT01000042.1, on the reverse strand, counting down.
CTCGGTGGCGGCAATATCAACCAGGAACGTGGAACCGGACGCCCCGTAGAGCAGGGCGATTCCATAGAGCAGAAAACCGGTTGCAAAAGCTCCGAGCAGGAAATATTTAAGAGCGGCTTCCACCGATTTCTTCTGGTTCTTAACCAGTCCGGCCAGCACATACAGGGAAATGGACATGGTTTCGATTCCAAGGAAAAGCGTGACAAGGTTGTTGGATGCAACCAGAAGCAGCATCCCGAACGCTGCAAACAGAATCATGGAATAGACTTCCGCGATGTGCCCGCCGGTTTTCTCGAGGTAGTCGCGGCTCAGGGTTACGGAGAACAGAGTTCCGGTCATGACAAGTACCATACCGAATGCTGCGGTGCCACCGTAGGTAATCAGGCCGTTGAAAGATTCCCCCATGGGTCCGAACAGGTCTGAAACTGCAACGGCCAGTGCGGCGGTTGAAAAGAGCATGGTGAACAGGTACGCCAGACGGGCATTCCCCGTAAAGGCATCGAGCATCATCACAAAGAGCCCTGCCGCACCGATGATGATCAGGGGCGATATGGTCAATAATTCGTTTGCTGATTCCATGAATGTCAGTTAGATAGCGTCTATACGTTTCGCCAGGGCAATATCTTTGGGAGTGATCTTTCCGCCGGCGTCATGTGTAGCCAGCTGGATTCTCACGTCTTTGTACACATTGAAAAACTCGGGATGATGCGCCAGTTCTTCGGCTTCGAAGGCCACGCGTACTATGAAGGCCATTGCCTCGCGAAAGTCGGCGAAGGCAAATTGGCGGGTGAGCTTGTCCCCTTCCACGGTCCAACCGTCGAGGGACTGGAGTTCCTTCTCAATCTGGGCAGGATTCAGTGCTTTCGTCATTGCCTTTGATCCTCTATTTTGTTGCGGTTTGCATCATTTCCGGCGGTTTCACCAGCGTGTTCTGATGGGCTGGTACCGTCAATTCCGGTTTCAAGAGTGGTGGCCAGCTGCGGGGTGACATCGTACAGTTTCCGGGCCCATGCGGGCAGTTGATCACCGGCGGCGTTGGCGGCCATTGCTTCCGCCCTTGCCTGGGTTTCTTCCAGCATCCATGTCACCTGTGCTTCGGAATATTTGGTGAAGTCGGTCGGACGGATCCCGATCCAGACGATGAGGATCATAATGGGTACCAACAGTCCGATTTCACGGGCATTGATGTCGGTCAGCTTTTTGTTTTCTTCATGGGTGACTGGACCGAACATGACTCTCTGGAACATCCATAGCATGTAACCTGCTGCCAGGATGACACCCAGGGCTGCAAAGACCGCATACCAGGAGGAACCGAGGACCTCTGAGTTGAAGGCACCCACAAGGATCAGGAATTCACCCACAAATCCGTTAAGACCGGGCAGGCCGATAGAAGCCAGTGTGGCTATCATGAACATGACGGTCAGAACCGGCATCATTTTGGCGACACCACCGAAGTCGGCAATCATGCGGCTGTGCCGGCGTTCGTAGAGCATCCCTACTATGATAAACAGGGCGCCGGTTGAAAGTCCATGGTTGACCATCTGGATGATCGCTCCTTGTGCTCCGATGGTATTGAAGGCGAACATTCCGAGAACGACGAAGCCGAGGTGGCTGATCGAGGAGTAGGCAACCAGCTTCTTCACATCTTTCTGGACCATGGCCACCAGTGCGCCATAGATAATACCGATGACCCCGAGGACGGCGAACATGGGTGCAAAAGCGATAGCAGCGTTTGGGAATAACGGAATCAGGTACCGAAGGATGGCATAGGTTCCCATTTTAAGGGCTATGGCAGCAAGTACCACTGAGCCGGCCGTTGGCGCTTCGGTATGTGCCAGCGGGAGCCAGCTGTGGAACGGGAAGATGGGTACCTTGATACAGAAGGCGAAGCCGAACGTCAGGAAAAGCCAGGTCTGCTCCACGAGCCCAAGTTGGAACTCAGGGCTTGTTATGAGGCGCCAGTCGGTGGTGAAAACGCCGTCGTTGACCATGTTACCTGCAGCAAATCCGACATAGATCAGTGCCACGAGCATCAGCAGCCAACCCACCAGTGTGTAGATGAAGAACTTGACGGTTGCGTAGATGCGGTCCTCCCCGCCCCAGATGCCGATGAGGAAGAACATGGGGATCTGCGTGAGTTCGAAGAAAATGTAGAACATGAACAGGTCGAGTGCGGCAAACACGCCCAGTGACCCGGTTTGAAGGATCAGGAGCATCGAATAGAAGCCGGCCACATGCTTTTTGACCGAACTCCAGGAGGAGAGTACCACGATGGGTGCCATGAACGTAGTGAGCATGAAGAGGAGCATGCTGAGACCGTCCAGCCCCATCATGTACTTCACATCCCAGTCGCCGAGAAGCGGTTCGGTGACCGTCAGATATTGAGCCGTACCGGTTGCCGATATATCAAATTGGAGCAGCAGCGGGATCGAGAGCGCGAATGTTGCCGAAGTGACCAGGAGACTGGTCCATCTCACCCAGTCATCCTGCCTGATGACAAGCAGAAGCAAAGCTCCGAAAAGCGGCAGATAGATGACGATATTTAGCAGTAATTCCATCGGATATATGTGATAATTATCGGAACAGCAGCATGAATATGACGAGGATCACCCCGAGGACGATTCCGTATGCGTAGGACTGGACCAGCCCGGTCTGGAAGTAGCGGACCACCCCTCCGGCAAAACGGACTATGGCGGCAATAAAATTGACAAAGCCGTCTATTCCTTTCATGTCAAATACGGCAAGCACCCGATCGGAAAAGCGGATAGTCGGACGAACAATGGCGCCTTCGTAGATTTCATCGATCTTGTATTTGTCGCTCCAGACCTTGTAGAGGGCGCCGAAGCGTTCGGAAATCCGTTCATCGGAAGCTTCCAGCTGATCTCCTTCAAAAAGCCGGTAGGCCACGAATATACCGGCGGCGGCGATCAGTACCGACCCGAAGAGCAGGAACCATTCCACCAGTTTGCTGAGTGTCAGCTCTGCGTCCATGGTTGTGCTGTCGAGCCAGTTGGATAACAGGTTTACGTCGGCGGTGCCGGTGAAGGTTGCCACCACAAAATTCGGAATACCAATGAAACCGCCTATGACGGATAATCCGCCAAGCACCCAGAGGACCGAAGTCATGGTGAAGGGGCTTTCATGCAGGTGTTTTTCGGCGCCTTTGGCTTCCTCGAATTTCCGGGGCAGCCGGAACTCACCGTGAAACGTTCCCAGTGTGAGACGGAACATGTAGAAAGCGGTCATGAATGCGGTGATGAGTGCCATTGCCCAAAGCCCGATGTAGACGGGGCCGTACGCCCCCATGCCGGCATTGAAGGTCATCACCAGGATCTCGTCCTTGGAGAAGAAACCGGCCAGCGGAGGGATTCCTGCGATGGCAATGGTTGCAATCAGGAAAGTCTTGTAGGTGTGCGGCAGGTATTTGCGGAGCCCTCCCATGTACCTCATGTCCTGGGCGTCAAAATGGACGTGCTTACCTTCGTCGTGCAGCTTATGTTCGACGTGGTGCATGGCATGGATCACAGATCCGGATCCGAGGAACAGGCAGGCCTTGAAAAAAGCGTGGGTGACCACATGGAACATGGCGGCGACGAAGGCGCCCGAACCGAGGGCCAGGAACATGAAGCCGAGCTGGGAGACGGTGGAGTAGGCAAGCACGGCCTTGATATCGTATTTGGTCAAGGCGATGGTTGCGGCGATGATCGCCGTGAAGCCACCTATCACGGCCACAAGAAGCATCAGCTCCGGGGACTGCATGAATAACGGCGAAAGCCGCGAGATGACATAGATTCCGGAGGTTACCATGGTAGCGGCATGGATGAGTGCCGAAACGGGGGTGGGTCCGGCCATGGCATCTGGCAACCAGACGAACAGCGGGATCTGCGCGCTTTTTCCGGTGGCACCGATCAGGATCAGTGCGCCGATCAGGAAAACCTGGTCGGTGGTAAACAGTGCCGTGCCGGCCAGGATCTCTTCAAAACGCAGGGAGCCAATCGTTTGAAAAATAAGGAACATGGCAATCAGGAATGCGAAGTCACCTACCCGGTTGTAGAGAAATGCCTTTTTGGCAGCGTCAGACTTGGCCATGTCCGTGTACCAGAATCCGATCAGCAGGTATGAGCAGAGTCCGACTCCTTCCCATCCAAGGAACAGCAGAAGCATGTTGTCGGCCAGCACCAGATTGAGCATGGCAAAGATGAACAGGTTCATAAAGGCGAAAAACTTCCAGAAGCCTTCGTCACCGGCCATGTACCCGATGGCATACAGATGGATCAGCGCTCCCACCCCGGTGACCACAAGGGTCATGAGCAGCGAGAGCTGGTCGAGCCGGTAGCCGATATCGGTGGTGAAGCTGCCTGCTTCAATCCAGGTGAACAGGCTTACGGAAACGGCCTCGCTGTCTCCCGACATCAGGAAGAAGAGCCAGAGTGCGAGGAGAAACGGGATGAATACGGCCAGCGCAGCCACTCCGCCGATCAGGTTCTTCTGTTCCCGGAATGTCACGGAAGCGAGTCCAAGCAAGCCGTTGAACAGGAATCCTGCCAGCGGTATGAGAACGATCCAGGGTGCGAGATGAACGTATGCGTCCATGAAGGTAAACTATTTCCAGTTCAGGTTATTGGGAACCGAGTGATACTCCAGTGCTACCAACGAAGCAGATTTATTTTGGTCACATCGACCGTGAGGTTGTTTCTGTAAATGGCAATGATGATGGCCAGGCCCACGGCGGCTTCCGCAGCGGCTACGCACAGTGCAAAAAAGACGAGGATCTGACCGTGCACATCTCCAAGCTGGGCGCTGAAAGAGACCAGGGTAAGATTCACAGAATTGAGCATGAGTTCGGCGCACATGAAGATCACGATGGCGTTCTTCCGTGTGAGCACACCGATGACCCCTATGGTGAACAGGACAGCCGACAATCCCAGATACCAATCCATTTCCATTATTTATTTACCTTTCCACTGATATTACGCTGAGCGAGCAGCAGGGCGCCTACCACGGCGGCGGTCAGAAGTATGGCCGTGACCAGGACCGGCAGCAGGTAGACGGTGAATAGTGCATCCCCAATGGATTCAACCGTGCCGATTTGTTCCATTTCCGGGTGGATGTGGGGGAGTGTACCGGTGACACTGGCAATGGCGTAGAGCAGCTGGGAAAGGACAATCACACCCAGGAAAAACCCCACGGCATACCTGACGCTGAACCTGCTGAGCATGTGTTCTTCATCAGACAGATTCAGCAGCATTATCACAAAGAGGAAGAGCACCATGATGGCGCCTCCATAAACCAGAACCTGAACGACAGCCAGGAATTGGGCTTTCAGGAGCAGGAAAATGCCGGCGACAGAAATCAGGTTAAGGACCAGGAACAGTGCACTGTTGACGGTATCCCGGCTGCTGATCATGCCGACAGCGGCAGCTACGGCCATTGTTGCAAAGAGGATGAAAATGTAAGACTCCATGAAATTGGCACAATGTGAAAAATGAGCATCAAGGTACCTAAAAAACTTTGCGTCTTCAACTATATCTGCTATGTTTGCAGAAATTCGGATAACGGAAAAACCGAGATACCGCACAAACAACCGGGTCTGCAATCCCGGGCATAATTGTCTCTGTTTTTTTTATTAAATTCGTGCGGGAATTTAAGAAAAGTTTGTTTTTACTTCAGATTTTTTTCCTCTTTATCAAAAAACCCTACATCTACTTCAATCACACAGCTCATGATTCAGAAAAGTCCTGACATGCGGGCCCTGACCGATCGGATCCAGGAATCCAGCCATTTCATCAAGGATATTTACCAGGAACTTGACAAAGTCATCATAGGACAGAAGGTGATGATTGAACGGCTGCTGATCGGGCTCCTGTCAGACGGGCATGTGCTGCTGGAGGGTGTCCCGGGTCTTGCAAAAACACTGACCATTTCAAGTCTCGCCAAGGCGATAGATACCGGTTTCCAGCGCATTCAGTTCACACCGGACCTGCTGCCGGCCGATCTTATCGGAACGCTCATCTTCAATCAGAAAACCGGTGAGTTCACGGTGAGAAAAGGTCCGGTCTTCTCCAACATCATTCTGGCGGATGAGATCAACCGCTCGCCTGCCAAGGTTCAGAGTGCACTTCTGGAAGCCATGCAGGAGCGTCAGGTGACTATTGGTGAGGAGACGTTTCAGCTGGACAGTCCGTTTCTGGTTCTGGCCACGCAGAACCCGGTTGAGCAGGAAGGGACCTATCCCCTTCCGGAAGCCCAGGTTGACCGGTTCATGATGAAGATCAACATTGACTATCCTACTGATGAGGAGGAGCTGGCCATCATGCGCAGAATGGCCAGGACGGTCAAGCCTCAGGCTATCAAACCGGTGGTAAGTCCCTTTACCATCCTGGAAGCCAGAAAGGTTCTGAACGATATTTACATGGATGAGAAGGTTGAGCAATACATTGTTAATATCATCATCGCCACCAGGAGTCCTGAAAGGTTCAACATTCACAAAATAGAAGGACTTATTGACTACGGGGCCTCCCCCAGAGGCACTATTAACCTGAACCTGGCGGCACGTGCCCATGCCTTCACACAGCATCGTGCCTATGTAACTCCCGAGGACATCCGTGCTGTTGCCTACGATATCCTGCGGCACAGAATAGTTCTTACCTATGAAGCGGAAGCAGAAGAAATAAAAACTGAGAATATCATAGAAACCATATTAAAAACAATTCAGGTTCCGTAATATTCTTCTTACAATAACGTTGACATTGATACGGATTTTTAACTAATTTTAGTTAAACCTTATTAATAACGTTAAAGTAAATAGCAATGAAACTTAAATTTGTTCCCCGTTCAGATGTTCGTATAACCAAAAAAAGTTCCTCCAAATTCAGACCATTGATTGAGTCATTGAATAAACTTGAGCCCGGTGGAGATGCATTGGAAGTAACATTTACCAATGATAAGGAACTGAATTCCATGAGAAATGTAGTATATACCTACAATAGAGAAACCGGTGCTAAAATCAAGAGTGGCAAGGATACCGTTAACGGAAAAGTATTCTTCTACAAGGAAAAATAAGACAGCAATCAAACCAGATTTCGTGTCATCTTGTGACACAATAAATAAAAGCCTCCCATTTCAAACGTGGAAGGCTTTTATTTTATACGGATGTTCTTAAACCGGGCGGGCTTCAGCTTAGTTCCAGCATGCGGTCCAGTGAGCGTTTTGCCCTGACGCGGATATCTTCCGGCACTTCAATTTGGTAGATATCTTCCCTGAGACAGGTGAGTGTATCCTCAAGGGTGATTTCATTCATGTGTGGACAGCGGATGCTGCACATGCGGAGCATTTCCTTTTCCGGATTTTCTGCCGCAATGTTGTCACCCATGGCACACTCTGTGAGAATGAGGAACCGACTGGCATCTGATTCCCTGACATACCGGGTCATTGCCGTGGTGGATCCGCTGTAATCAGCAGCTTCCACGACTTCCGGGGAACATTCCGGGTGTGCGACTACCACGGTATCGGGGAACTGGCGCCTTGCATTCCGGATATCTTCCACCGTGAACTTGTCATGCACTTCGCATCTTCCGCCCCAAATCACCATGTCATTCTTTCCCTTGCGGTCGCTGCCGGGATAGATCACGTTTTTGCCCGTTTCCCGGGCGATGTTTTTGGCCAGGAATTCATCCGGAAGGCATATGACGGAGTCAGAGTCCAGCTTGCGCACTATATCAGCGGCATTGCTTGAGGTACAGCAGACATCGGTCTCGGCCTTCACATCGGCATAGGTATTGATATAGGTTACCACGGGGATACCGGGGTAGCGAGCTTTCAGGTCCCGGACATCCTGTGCGGTAATACTGGCGGCCAGTGAGCATCCGGCCACTTTGGCTGGAAGCAGCACCATCCGGTCGGGATTCAGGATCTTTGCAGTCTCCGCCATGAAACGCACACCGCAGAACACGATGCGGTCAGCCTGGCTTTCAGCGGCAATCCGTGCAAGTCCAAGCGAGTCTCCCACATGGTCCGGAATGCTGTAATACAGAGCCGGCTCCATATAGTTATGCCCAAGGATCACAGCGTTTTTCTCTTTCTTGAGCCGGTTTATTTCATAGGCGATCTCGGCTTTAAAGATCAGTTCGCTTTCCGGCACAATGTTCTGAAGGGTCTTCTTCAGAAACTCCAGTGTTTCGGTTGCCGTTGCGGCTTCCGGCATGGTAACATTCATGGTCACGAGCTTGTTTATCCAGAAAATGAATCTTGTAGAAAAGAAAAAGGAGGCATGATGGATATCATACCTCCTTTTGTAGAAACCATCAACAGCAAAGGTAACGGATCAAATCAGTTTTCCTTGCTGTCATCGTCCTCTTTCTTGTCATCTTTTTTCTGATCATCCTCATTTTTCTGATTCTGATCATTTTCCTTTTTCTGAAGTTTTTCCTTCAAATCCTGCAAACCGGACATTTCACCGAGTGTCAATGCACCTGATGTTTTTGAGGCCGCCTGCTGTTCTTTCTTTCTTGGAGTCGTTTCCCTCTTCTTGTCCATTTTGCCGATCTTGTTCTGGCTGATGACAATACTCTTGCCGTTTTCGTCGAAATCGGTGACCACTACTTTAATCTCGTCACCTTCATTGTAGGAATCAGCGAGGTTGTCTCCGTGCTCGGCTTCCCGGGCCGGCATGAATGCTTCAACACCCAGGGGCAGCTTCGCAAAGACACCTTTATCGGTGACACGGCTGACCACGGCGCCGGTCTCATTGCCGACCGCATAATCCTCACCGTATTTCTCCCATGGATTCTCCTGAACCTGCTTGTGACCCAAGGATATTCTGCGGTTGTCAAAGTCCACCGAGAGGATAACTACCTCCAGCTCGTCGCCTTTGTTCACCACCTCACTGGGATGGTTCACCTTGTCGGTCCAGCTCATATCGGAGATATGGACAAGACCGTCGATACCGGGCTCGAGCTCCACAAACACACCGAAGTTGGTGAGGTTTCTAACCACGCCCTTGTGTTTCGATCCGACCGGATAGCGATCCAGGAGGTCCTCCCAGGGATCCGACTGCAGCTGCTTGACACCAAGGGAAACCTTGCGCTCGTTCTTGTTGATGTTCAGGACGGCACACTCGATTACCTGGTTTTTCTCTACCAGCTGGGAAGGATGCTTGATGTGCTGTGTCCAGGACATCTCGCTGATATGGACCAGCCCTTCCACTCCTTTTTCGAGTTCGATAAAGGCACCGTAATCGGCGATGGAGACCACCTTGCCCTGCACCTGAATCTTTTCGGGATACTTTGCGTCGATCTCATCCCAGGGATGGGGCTGAAGCTGCTTGAGACCCAATGATATGCGCTTGCGCTCCTCGTCGAATTCGAGGACTACCACGTTCAGGCGCTGATCCAGCCGAACGATCTCGGAAGGATGCTCCACACGTCCCCATGAAAGGTCGGTGATATGAAGGAGGCCGTCCACACCGCCAAGGTCGATAAAGACACCGAAGTCGGTGATGTTCTTGACCACGCCTTCGAGGATCTGTCCGGGCTCCATGCTGGCAAGTATCTGCTCACGCTGCTCTTCCAGGTCCGATTCCACGAGTGCACGGTGGGAAACCACCACATTCTCGCTGGACATATTGAGCTTTACTACCATGAATTCCATGGTCTTTCCGACATATGCGTCGAAGTCCCGCACCGGGCGCACATCGATCTGGGAACCGGGAAGGAAAGCATCGATACCGTTGATATCCACGACCATCCCGCCCTTGATGCGGCGTTTGATGTAGCCTTCGATGATTTTTTCGGAATTGTGTGACTCTTCGATTTCCTGCCAGACACGCAGGGAGTCGGCCTTGCGGCGCGAGAGGACGAGTTGACCGTCGCGGTCTTCCACCTTGTCGAGGAACACCTCTACCTCGTCGCCGATGTTGAGCTGATCCGGTTTTTTGAATTCGTTCAGCGGGACGATCCCTTCGGATTTGAAGCCGATATCCACGATGACATACTTCTCATCCATGGCCAGGACACGTCCGGTGACAATCTCTTTTTCCGTGAAGGCGGTGAGGGTGCCTTCATACATTTTGACCATTTCGTTGAACTGGTCGTCGTCATATTCTTCGGAAGCCTCTTCCAGCTCTTCCATTTTATAGACCTTATCGCCCACCTCTCCGGTAAACGAGGGCGGTTTGTATTCTTCGGCCTCAAATTTTTGCGAAACCTGCTCCTCTACTGGCTCTTCGATGGGCTCTTCGGCAGGCTCTTCG
>SKNT01000040.1 GCA_007120385.1 Balneolales bacterium | reverse complement strand
TAAACACATGAAATGTCCATGACCGTAGCCCGGACACACAGTCGCATGATTAAAAGCGTCATGGACATTCTATCTGACCTTATAAATCATAAGTTTTAAACAGATGAAACAGATGAAAGAATTTGTATCAAAGATCACGCTCGTAATCCTTCTTTTTGCTGGGACATCGGCTTTTGCCCAAACGGAACCGGCTCCCAATCCGGATACCTCCCAGCCTGCTGCCGAGGAAGCGGACACCTCCAACTGGAAGCACAGTCTGCGCGCCTCGCTCACCGGAACCCAGGCCAGTTACAGAAACTGGAGTCAGGGTGGTACCAATAACATAGCCATCCTGGGAACCACGGCTTTCTCATCAGAATATTCAAAAGACAGATATGGCTACAATCTGGATATCAATCTCAGGTACGGACAGACACGTATCGGTGATGGTGATTTCATTAAGAGCGATGACCGTATCCGGATACGCAACCAGGCCAGCCGGAAATTCAGGGATGAGCGATTGAGTGCCATCTTCAATCTGAATTTTGAGTCCCAGTTCGACAAAGGGTACGAAAATCCCATTCCGGATGAAGGCGAGGAGAGGATATTGATTTCCCGTTTTATGGCACCCGCCTATGTCACCCAGGTTCTTGGCCTGAGTTACAAACCAGTGGAAAACCTCAGGTTTGAGGGTGGTCTGGCCATGAAACAAACGATTGTGAGCGACACGGTCCTGTCGGAGCGGTATGGACTGGATGCCGGCGAGTCTTTCCGGAACGAGGCCGGTTTTTCATTTCTGATCGGCTACGAACGCCGGATCATGGAGAATATTTTTTATTCCGGTTATGTGGAAACATTTACCAATGTCAACCGGAGCCTCAAATACACCGATGTACTCTTCATCAACGAGATTACCGGCCAGATCAACAGGTACATCAGTGCCAACGTTGAATTTGTTCTGGCATACGACCGCGATATTATCGACGAACTTCAGGTCAAGCAAATCATCTCACTGGGGCTGAGTTATTCGTTCTTTGGTGACTGATGCAAAAGGCCTGAAGCGCAATGGTTGATGGGCCGTCACTGTGCGGGAACGGACAAGATTCTTCTCACAAGTCGATGCAGGAATCACTATATTGTCATGTCCATTTGGATAGCGCCAATATTGGAACGATCTCTGATCTGACAACGGCAATTCCGCAGCGTACTTCAGTCTGAATCATTTCTGTCTCTCGCAGATCCGGCTGCACCCATGTTACAGGATCAGACTATCCAAATCTGGATTCATGGAATCATCTGCAACTGGTAATCTTTCTGTTCATGCGTTGGTGGCAGGTTTTATTTTTTGTTTTTTTTGTGATGATGGCGGCAGTTCGTCCCGCTGTTGCCCAAAAACTGCCCATGCCCACCGATGATCTGCTGCGCACCACTCCTGAAGAAGGCGATTGGGACATCCGGTTGCGTACCGGACTTAACGGATCCCAGGCCTACTACCGCGAATGGTCGCAGGGAGGAGTAGACCGGATCGCCGTTATAGCCAATGCCATGTTTTCCGGTGTTTATACGGACGGTCCTTACCAGTACGGTTTCCGGCTCGACTTGCGCTACGGACAAACCCGCCTGGATCGTGGAGACTTCCGGAAAAGTGAGGATGTGATCCGGTTACGGAACCAGTTCCGGCGCCGTTTCAGTGATGAGCGCTTCAGTTTGACTGCAAACCTCAATTTTGAAACCCAGTTCGACAAAGGGTACGACCGGAGTTTCGAAAATGTGCAGTCGCGCTTCCTGGCCCCAGCCACCCTGACCGAAACCATCGGACTTGCTTACGACCCGGACGAATACTTCCGGTCAACGTTTGGGATATCATTGAGGCAGACTTTCATACGTGACACCACGCTTTCGGAGCGGTACGGCCTGGATGAAGGGGAATGGTTTCGCAACGAAGCCGGTTTCACACTCATCATCAACTATGAAAGGGAAATCTGGGAAAATGTGAGATACACTGGCTACCTGGAAACCTTCAGCAACCTGCAAAAAAGCCTGCTAAGCACGGATATCGTGTTCACCAACGAGCTTATCGGCCGCATCAACAGCTACCTGACCACCAATTTCGAGTTTGCCTTGCAGTACAACGATGATATCACCAAAGCGCTGCAGATCAAGCAGATACTGTCAGTTGGATTGAGCTTCAACATCAGATGAGGTCCCGCATCCATGATCCCGGAGGAATATCTGCGGCGCCTGCCGCAACTGATCAAGCAACTTGAAGAACGGCTGCCGGCATCCGGCAACCCGATTCCCGCTGTTCCGTCCGACCGGTCCGCTATTGCCGGCAATAGCATCGGTACGGGCAGCGACTACCATCCCGCCCCGGGCATGCTTGATGAGGCCTTGCAGAACCTGGTCGACCGGCTGTCGCGTCATTATCCGTTTCATCAGTCCTGTTATGCCGGACAGATGCTCAAACCGCCGCACCCTGCCGCCTGGCTTGCCTATGCTCTGGCAATGACCATCAATCCGAACAACCACGCACTGGATGGCGGTCCGGAGGCCTCCTTTATGGAAAAGGAAGTGGTGCAACGGCTCAAACGGATGATTGGATTCCCGGAAAAGGCAATTGGACATCTGACAAGCAGCGGCACCATTGCCAACCTGGAAGCCCTGTGGGTGGCGCGGGAGCTGCACCCGGACCGGCCGGTGGCCATATCCTCGCAGTCACACTATACCCATAAGCGCATGTGCCAGTTGTTGCGGCATCCGGTAATTACACTTCCGGAGGACGCAGACGGCCTTCCCGATCCATCACGTCTGCCATCGGGAGAGCCGCTTCCCGGCACGGTAGTGGTCACCATGGGGACAACAGGAACGGGCCGCGTGGAACCGCTGCACCGGATACTGCCCTGGGCTGCTTCAAACGGGATCCGGATTCATGTGGATGCCGCGTATGGCGGCTTTTTCTACCTGATCAGCGAATCCGGGCTGCTGGATTCTGCTCCCTGGACGGCACTACCGGATGTTGACAGTATCGTCATAGATCCTCACAAGCACGGACTTCAACCTTATGGATGCGGTTCCGTGCTTTTCCGTGACCCCGTCGTCGGAAAACTGTACCGGCACGACTCTCCCTATACCTACTTCACCTCCGATGACCTGCACCTGGGGGAAATCAGCCTGGAATGTTCCCGAGCCGGCGCCGCCGCTGTGGCGCTCTGGTTCACAATGCAGCTGCTGATGCCGGACGATAAAAACAGTGGCGCGCCGTCCAGACAGGCAGCATCCGCCGATACCCCGGATTCCGGCAATAAAACCGGCAATGAGGCCAACAATACAACCAGCAACACAGCCAACAGCACAACCGGTAAGACTGCCGCCAAAGCCGATCTCCCGCACATGCTTGCAGACTGCCGGAAAGCGGCCCTCCGGCTTCATGATGATCTGGACAAATCGGCCCGCTTTCAGCCTGTCATGAAACCCGAACTGGATATCGTCACTTACATCCCTTTGATCTCGGAATCCTCCTTTTCTGCTGTGAGCCGCGCTTCCGGGGAGATTATGAAGTTGGGGATGGATGCACCTACCGGCCGGGACAAGCTCTACCTCAGTACGCTGATCTTGAGCAGGAAGGAGGCGGAAAGGTGGCTGCCGTCACTCAAAGCCGATGCCGAACAGGTCAGGGTGCTGCGCAGTGTGCTGATGAAACCGGAGCATCTGGATGCCGTTCCGGATATCATGCGCCGGCTCAACCGGCTGTATGACAGATTCCTGTCCGCACGGCCAGCCTGATAGCCGGGTAATGGAAAAAAAGCCGCAGGACCTGCTTCCCGCGGCTTTTCGATGAAGACAAAGGGCTATCGGTTGTCAGATATCGAACTTGATACCCTGTGCAAGCGGCATATCGGCACCCCAGTTGATGGTGTTGGTCTGCTGGCGCATGTAGAACTTCCACGCATCGGATCCGGATTCACGACCGCCTCCGGTCTCTTTTTCACCCCCGAACGCACCGCCGATCTCGGCACCGCTTGTTCCGATATTGACATTGGCGATACCGCAATCGGATCCCACAGCACTGATAAACTGCTCGGCTTCGCGCATGTTGAGCGTGAAAATGGAAGAGCTGAGGCCCTGCGGCACATCATTGTGCATCCTGATCGCATCGTCGAAGGTTTCGTAGCGGATCAGATAGAGTATCGGAGCGAAAGTCTCTTCCTGGACGATCGGGTACTCGTTTTTGGCAAGGCAAAGTGCAGGCCTCACATAGTTGTGTCCGGGTACGCCTTCCGTAAGCTCTTCACCGCCGAAGAGGACTTCCCCACCCTGTGTTTTAAGGGTTTTAAGTGCCTTCTGCATGGTTTCGACAGCGCCGCGGTCGATCATCGGTCCGACCATAACGTTCTCGTCAAACGGATCGCCAACGGTAATCTTCTTGTACACCTCAATGAGCCGTTCTTTCACCTGGTCGAAAATGGAAGACTGCACGATAAGACGGCGGGTGGAGGTGCAGCGCTGGCCTGCCGTACCTACGGCGCCGAAAACAGTTGCGCGGACAGCCATTTCAATATCGGCATGCTCGGAGATGATGATGGCGTTGTTTCCACCGAGTTCCAGGATGGATTTGCCCAGACGTGCAGAGACCTGCGGCCCCACTTTCTGGCCCATCCCTGTGGAACCTGTTGCGGATATAAGGGGGATCCGCTTGTCAAGGGCCATTTTTTCTCCGATCACACGGTCGGTTGTGATCAGGTTGAAGACCGCTTCCGGCATGTCGTTTTTGCGCATGACTTCGGCTGCCAGCTTCTGGCAGGCCAGTGCGGTGAGCGGGGTCTTGCTTGAGGGTTTCCACAGGATGACATCCCCGCAGACGGCGGCAATCATGGCGTTCCAGCTCCAGACGGCAACCGGGAAGTTGAACGAGGAGATCACGCCAACGATCCCAAGCGGGTGATACTGGTCAAAGAGACGGTGCTGGGGTCTTTCCGACTGCATCGTGAAGCCGTAAAGCTGCCGGGAAAGGCCAACCGCAAAATCACAAATATCTATCATCTCCTGAACTTCACCGAGTCCTTCCTGGAGGATTTTGCCATTTTCCAGTGTGACCAGCCGGCCCAGGTCCTCTTTGTGCTCCCTGAGCGCCTCGCCGATCTGGCGCACTATTTCCCCGCGTTTGGGTGCCGGCACCTGCCGCCATTCCAGAAATGCCTCCTGAGCGGCCTGAACGACCTCCTCGTATTGATCTTCGGAGGTCCAGCTGACTTCCGCTATGACGCTGTCATCTATTGGCGATATGCTTTTGATGCGCTCGCGGTGTTCCCACCCGTAGCTTTTTGTTCCTATCCATGTGCCATCGTTTACGGCATCAATGCCAAGTCGCTCTAATAAGCCCATAATTGTACCTGTAATTTTTAGTTAGTACGGCGAAATAATATAATTTTCTACCGCCTGGCGGTTTCAT
>SKNT01000070.1 GCA_007120385.1 Balneolales bacterium | reverse complement strand
GCTGGTCTGGTAGGTCTTGCGGTCCGCCTGGATGGCCCCTTTCTCGACCTTCACGCCGATATCCTCCAGTCCGAGCCCCTCGACATTGCCGACCACGCCGACCGCCGAAAGCACGACGTCGGTCTGGATCTTCTCCTCGCCTTTCTTGGTCTTCACGGTGACTTCGAGCGCCTTGCCCTTCTTGCCCACCTTCTCGACCGTGCTCTCGGTGAGGATGTTCAAGCCCTTCTTCTTGTAGATTTTCTCCAGCTCCTTGCTGATTTCGGCATCTTCCACCGGGAGGATGTGCTTCTGCATCTCCACCACGGTCACTTCCGTACCGATGGCATGGTAGAAGTAGGCGAACTCGATGCCGATGGCGCCGGCACCCACGATCACCATGCGCTTGGGCTGCTTTTCGAGCTTCATGGCTGTCTCATAATTGATGATGGTCTTGCCGTCGAATTTCAGATTCGGCAGCTCGCGGGCACGCGCACCGGTGGCGATGATGAAATGCTTCGCCTTGATTTTCTCGACCTCCTTCTCCTTGTTGTCCAGCACTTTGAGCTCGCTTTTGGATGCGAACACACCCTTGCCTTTGACCACCTCTATCTTGTTGGTCTTCAGGAGGAACTGCACGCCCTTGCTCATCTTGGTGGCGGCGTTGCGGCTGCGCTTGATGATCTTCGGGAAGTCGGTTTTCACATCACCGGCGGCAAATCCGTAATCCCCCGCATGCTGCAGGTACTCGGCCACCTGGGCCGACTTGAGCAGCGCTTTGGTCGGGATACAGCCGATATTCAGGCACACACCGCCCAAATCCCCCTTCTCCACAACAATGGTTTTGAGTCCAAGTTGACTCGCACGGATGGCCGACACATAGCCGCCGGGACCCGAGCCGATTACACATACATCACATTCTTTCGCCATAATGGTATCGTCTGTTTGGGTGGATATAATTTCGTTTTGCCGCCAAAGTTGCCGCCAAAGCAATTGCGCGGTAATTTAAGCAAAATCCTTGATTTTATCAGAGAACGTTCCACCGAGCCTCTCCGTTGACATGGAAGAGACAGCGGAAACTCTAGATATAACACCATATGACAAAAAATATATCCGGGTTTTTTGAGAAAAGTGGCATATCGGACAAGGTCCTCTTGCCGCCGCTTGCTGACAATGAACAGGGAGAGCCGCGCAAAATGGGACTGGAGCTGGAGTTTTCGGGCCTGACCATGGAGCGCATCATCTCACTGGTAGTATTGTGCTACGGCGGCGAACCGGAATCCGAAAGCGACTTCAAGAAATACGTCAGAAATACCCGGCTGGGCGATTTCACCGTGGAACTGGACTGGATGCTGCTTCAGAAATTTGCCCGAACCGATTATGCCGGACAGCTGGGCAAAGAAATCGGTTTCGATATCGACCCCCGGTGGCAAAAGCGGGTCGAAAAATTATTGGCAGCAACGGCAGAACCCTTTGTGCCCTATGAGATTTCATTTCCGCCTGTTCCCTTCGGGCGCATCGGCGAGCTCGAAGAGCTGCGCAAGGCCATTTACCGGATGCGGGGCAAGGGCACCTCGGCCTCGCCCTTCAACGCATTCGGCCTGCATCTGAATCCGGAAATCCCATCCACCGAAACGGACGTGCTGCTGCGGTACCTGCAGGCCTTCCTGCTGCTTTATGAGTGGCTTCGGCTTTCGCATAACATCGACCTGATGCGGGACATCACCCCGTTCATCGACCCGTTCCCCGACAAATATGTGCTGATGGTGCTTGAACCGGGATACCGCCCCGGCCGCAGGCGGCTGATCGACGATTACCTCGAGCACAACCCCACTCGCAACCGTCCGCTGGACATGCTCCCGCTGTTTGCCTGGCTGGATGAGGACCGTGTGCTCGCCCGGCTGGGTGACGAGCTGATCCGCGCCCGTCCCACCTTCCACTACCGCCTCCCCAACAGCTCCATCGACGACCCGAACTGGAGTTTCGCAAAAGAGTGGAACGTCTGGGTGAAGGTGGAGCGGCTGGCCGAGTCGGAGCGTATCCGCACGGACATGCAGGAGCTCTACGTAGAGCGCAAACGCCATCCGGTGAAAACCTGGGCCGATACATGGATGCGCGAGATGCGCACCCGGATACTGGATTAGGGGATGGATGTGGCTTTTGGAAGTAAAAAACCGATCGTATGGGTGTCCGGTCCTGACAAGGGCGGAACGGCCGCGTGGCTTGCCACACGGTACGCGGTGCGGCGCAGCGGCGGCAGGGCCATGCGTGTGACCCCATCCAACGAGGAGCACGTCCGAAAGAGAACGATGCGCAAAACCGGGGTGGATGCGCCTCAAGCCCTGATCATCGGCGGCGGGGCGGACATCGATCCGGAGCGGTACGAGGATCTGATCACTGACATCCGGAACATACGCACCACGCCGGATCCCAGGGAACCGAAAGGCCAGCGCTGGCGAACGCTGGTGCTCGGACCCTTTTTCATGCTGCTGCGGCGTCTATTCAGTGCCGGACCCATATCGGTGGACCAGGCGCGGGACAATCTGGAATGGAAGCTGCTCCGGGATGCGATAGCCGCCGGCATACCGGTGCTGGGCATCTGCCGCGGCGCACAGCTGATCAATGTGTTCCACGAAGGCACGCTCTACCAGGACCTGGCCACGTATTACCGCGAGCGTCCGAACATATCCACCATATATCCGCGAAAAGAAGTGCGCCTGGACCCGGAGAGCCGTCTGTTTGAGATTTTTGGCGATGAAAAGATCCGCGTTAACAGCCTGCACAACCAGGCGGTCAAGAAGACCGGCAAAGGTATAGTGGTAGTGGCGCGGGAAACGGCCGGCAACAAGGGCAGCAGTGCGAACGGTGCAACGGACAGTCAAACAGGGAAAAGTGCTGATGGCGAAAAGCCCGGCAATGGCAGGGAAACCGCAGGTGATGGCAGGGAAATCGCAGGTGAACCAAGTGAAAAGCAGCCCGCAGGCGCAGGTCCTGGCGTGGCGCAGGCCATTGAGCGGCGTGACCACGAGTTCATGATTGGCGTGCAATGGCATCCGGAGTACCTGCCACAGGTCAGGTCCCAAAGACGGCTGTTTGATGAACTGGTTCGATGTGCTATTTTGCACCGTGATGGCGCGGATAAGGAATAGTGAAAAATGAACGAAGAGCCAGAAAAGAAACCCCCATTCGATAAAGAGCACGGAAAGGAAGAGCCGGTAAGGGAAAGGTACGGGCCCGGGGAAGGACAAGAGGAAAAGACCGGGACCGGTGAACAGCAACAGGATAAGACCGCAGGCCGGGAAAGCATCACACCCGAAGTCAGGAGTAACGAGAATGGGGGGTCTGGCGAACGGCATTCCGAAGAAGAGCTGCGCGATGAGCAAGGCCACCGGTACCTGTCCCCGGAAGCGATCAACGCCTGGCGGATATCGGGCTCGCTTGGTTCGCTGGTGTACTGGCTCATTCCCCTGGGCTACGGGGCGCTGGCCATGGGCGGCAACGTGTGGCCGGAGTGGCCGGCGTATGTGCTGGGTGTGCTGTTTCTGACCTATACCATCCTTGAGGGGACGGTGATCCCGTGGATCCGGTGGAAACGATGGCGCTATCACGTGGACCACAACGAGATTGATCTGCGGCGCGGGCTTTTTGTCGTCACGCGCACACTGATCCCGATCAAGCGGGTCCAGCATGTGGATACGCGGCAGGGTCCGGTTTACCGGCAGTTCGGGCTCGCCTCGGTGACGGTGACCACGGCCGGCGACACGCACGAAATACCCGCGCTCTCAGAGCCGGTTGCCGATGTGCTGCGCAAGACGATATCCGAATATGCCCGCATCGCACGCGAGGACTTGTGAAGGAGGTCCGGCCATGACAGAAGAGCATCCTCCATCATCATCAAACCGCGCATCCCCGGGCGGACTGGAAACACCCATTGATCAGCCGCGCCGGCAGCATCCCGTGGCCACCCTGACCTTCGTCTTCCGGACCCTGCGCGAGCTGATCGTGCCGATCATCGTCATCTTTTTCCTCGGCCAGGGCGGCAATTCTCCGCTGTTCACCTGGTGGGGGCTCTCGCTCATGCTATCGGTGCTGCTGGTCACCGGCATTGTGAACTGGCTGCGGTTCACCTGGCGGGTCGAGGAGGACGAGCTGCGCATTGAACAGGGGCTGCTGGTGCGCCGGAAGCGGTACGTGCCGCGGGACCGGATCCAGGCGATTGACATCAGTTCGGGACCGCTGCAGCGAATGTTCGGGCTGGTGCGCCTCAATGTACTCACAGCCGGCGGTTCCTCGCCCGAAGCGCAGATCAGCGCCCTGTCGCTGCAGGAGGCGCGGGCAATCCAGGAGGCGCTGCAGGTGGAAACGCGCGGAGCGGAAGCGGCAGGCGAGGATACTCCGTGGCCGGTTTACCGCATTTCACGGAAGCGGCTGCTGCTGGCGGCCAGTACGGCCGGCAGTTTCGGCGTGGCCCTGTCAATTGTCGGAACCCTGATGGCACAGATCAACCAGGTAATCACCGAAGATCAGATGATTGCGTTTGTGGAAACCTGGGCGGGCGGTGCCACGACCGAATTCTGGATTTTTTTCGTGGTGCTTGCGGTGCTGGCGGCGTGGCTGCTGTCGCTGTTCGGCACCCTGCTCCGGTTTTCCGGTTTCACGCTGACGCGCAACGGCCGCGAGCTCTACATCCGTCGCGGACTCTTCGAGAAAAAGCAGATCACCATCCCCTATCATCGCATTCAGGCCGTGCGGGTGGTCGAGGGAATCCTGCGGCAGCCGTTCGGATTTGCCATGGTCTATGTGGAAAATGCCGGGTTCGGGGATGAGGGCGGCAAGACGACGGTGGTCTTCCCGCTGATTCGAAAGAAGGAGGTGGAAAGGTTTCTGAAGGAGATGCTGCCGGAGTACGATGTGGAGCTGCCCGGGGTGCGTCCGCCCGCCCGCGCATTCCTGCGTTACCAGATCCGCACGGTGGTGCCGGCGCTGGCGGCGGCTTCCATACTGGTTTGGTTTCTGGGCTGGTACTGGCTGATACCGGCAATGTTCGGGGCGGCCGGCTTCATGGCCTGGATCCGCTACCGGGATGCGGCGGCGGGGTTTGAGGGTGGAAGCGGGTTCCTGCGCTTCCGGCGGCTTGCGCGCACCACAGTGCTGTTCCACCGTCGGCGGGTGCAATCGCTCTCGGTGCTTGCCAACTGGTTCCAGCGCCGCAAGGAGCTCTGTTCCTTATCGGTGACGGTAGCATCGGGCAAAGCTGGGGCGGAGTTCCGGGTGGATCATCTCGAGGCGGCGGCCGGACAGGAATGGCTTCGCTGGTACGGCGCGGAACAGAAACTCTCGCGTCCCGCCGACCCTGCGGGTCAGTGGCCCGACTGGCGCGCCGTCGCAACCGAGCAGGCAAATTAATTGCATCACAAAATTTTATGTGACAAAAAACAATTGATAGCCCGTGTCTATAGAGGAGG
>SKNT01000204.1 GCA_007120385.1 Balneolales bacterium | reverse complement strand
TTGACGAGCATCATTTTCCGCGTGAGGACATAGTCCCCGGCCTGCAGGCGGTACAGGTAGACGCCGCTGGAAAGGTGCGAGGCATCGAAGCTGATCTCATGGCTGCCGGCCTGACGGTGGGCATCGACCGGGGTGGCGACCAGCTCACCCAGTACAGAGTAGATCTCCAGGCGCACGCGGGCGTCTTCCGGAAGGTGATAGCGGATTTGTGTGGCCGGGTTGAACGGATTGGGATAGTTCTGTTCCAGGGCGAATGCGGCGGGAATCTGCTCCTCATCATCCGTGGACGTGTCTGTTTCGCCGAAGGGATCTTCGGAGAGCCAGGGGTCGAAACGCACATTGGCGCTCACCTCGTCGCCGCTGCCGTCGGCCGTGACACCGGTTTCGGGGTCTTCGGCACCGCCGCCGGGCCCGTTTGCGTGTCCCCACCAGTTCTCGATGGCCATAAGCGGCTCATCACCGGAATAATGCAGGCCGGGATCGTTGCCGCGTATGCTGTTCTGGTAGACCACCGGGTCGCGGCTGCCATCACGTATTTGCAGGCCGTGCCGCTGATTGTTGGTGATCCTGTTGTCCGAGACCACATCGGGACTGTCCAGGGAGATGCCGTATTCGTTATCCCGCACCATGTTGTCGGTGACATGTGCCCCATCCACATTGAACAGGATTCCGTATTCTTCATTGCCGGTTATGGTATTGCCAGTGATGGTCACGTAATCCGATGTGCGGAACCCGAAGTGCGATTCCAGTCCGCTCTCGCCGTTGTCGGTGATGGTGTTGCCCTGGATGGTCAGGCTGTCGGAGGACTCAAAGAACATGCCGCCGCGCACGTTTTCCGACACGGTGTTGCTGTCCAGTCGCACCCGGAAGGAGTTCTCAATGTGTACACCTTCCCACTCGCTGCCGGTAATGATGTTTCCGTCAATGTGCATGCTGTCGCTCCGCACGATCTCCAGACCGCGGAATGCCGTTCCCGTGATGGTATTGTTCCGGAAGGATGCGCGCGGTGATTCGGAAAAATGGGCACCGGCGTACTGGGTGGATGTGGCCTGGTTGCCGGTGACCAATGCTGCGGGACTTTTGAATACCTGGATGGCAGCGCCGATATTCTCGGTGAACGTGTTGTCTTCGATTGTGAGGCCGTCCGTGCCCCATACGCTGACGGGAGCCCGGCGTGCCGAGAACCCTTCGCTGTGGTTGGAATCAAAAGTATTACCGGCAATATGAACGTCGCTGCTGTAGACGATCTGCACGCCGGCGGCCACTTCGGTAAAGTCAAAGCCGCTGATATCCACATTGGAGGAGGAGACGATGATGATCTGTCCGGCGTTTTCGGGGATCTCCGGGTTGTTTTCATCCCTGGCAAAGAATAGTGGCTTGCCGTCCCGCAGGGTGTTGCTGACGAACGTATGGTTGAGTTCGTCGAATTCCCCGTTGAAGCTGTCGAGGATCACGCCGGTTTCAAAATTGTTGTGACGGACCAGGGCGTTTTCCGACTGGTCGAATATGAACAGGTCGGCGGAATGGCCCGATACGCTGTTGCTGTCCACAACGGCATTATCAGAGCGGCTGACCGAGATGCCGACCCCGCCGTTGTCCTGCACCTCATTACTGATGGCCGAACTGTTGTTGGAGATACGGAATTCGATGCCATGATGGGAGTTGCCGGTGATGACATTGTTGCGGACGGTGGAACCGTGGCCGGCACGGATGCCAATGACGTTGTTGTCGGTCACCGTGTTGCCGGAAACAAAAGAATCGGATCCGGACGTGATGGCTCCGAACAGTCCGCCGTTGCCGCTGACCGTGTTGCCCGTGATCACAGCATCCCTTGACCTGAAATCAATGCCTTCACGCTCGTTTCCGGTGACAATGTTATCGGAGATGGTGGTGCCGTGGTTGTTCTGGTTCATACCGTCCTGGATGCCGGCATCGCCGTTTCCGGTGACGGTATTGCCGGTAATCAAACCGTTTTCACCACCGCCGAAATAGCGGATGCCGACCCGGCCGTTGTTTTCTGTGGTGTTGTTGCGCGTGGTGACATTGTGGGATTGGGTTGTGGCAAAAATTCCGTTGTGCACATTGTCAGAGGCAACATTGTTCTCAATGACCGAGTTGGATGAGCGCACAAGATAGATGCCGTTCTGGCCGTTTCCGGTGATCGTGTTGTTGTCGATGACGGCTCCAGGTGAGTCCACAACCTTGATTGCCGGGCGGTCATTCACATGGGTGTTGTCGGTGACGGTGTTGCTTTCAATGGACAGATTCTCTGTCTCCCAGGCACCTATGGCCAGAGCCCCCAGGCTGTCCATGACATTTCCTGAAATTTCGATGCCGTTGCTGTACCCGATCATGATGCCGGCTGCCAGTTTTTCGAATGTTCTGTCACTGATGACGGCATTCTCCACATTGTACAGAAATATCTGGGCGGCGTTTTCGGGGATGGTTGGGGACTCGGTGTCCCTGGCGAAGAAAAACGGCCTGCCGTCGACGGTGTTGCCGCTCATCTGATGGTCGAATAAATACTCATGGGTGACGGTGGCCGCGCTCAGGTCCAGCGACAATCCCGCTTCCATTTGATTGTCGGTGATAACGGCGTTTCGTGCAATGGAGAGTTGCAGGTCGACGACATTGCCGGAAAACGAGTTGCCGTCCACCTCCACCCGGGAAGACTGCACATTGAGCCCGATGTCGTTGCCGGTGAATGTGTTGCCGGCGACGCGGGCATCATCGGCGCGGTTTCCGGATGTTCTCAGGAGATCGATGGCGGTCGCGTGCCCGGTGAAGGTATTGTCCTCGATGAGCAGGTTGCTGCCTTCGGCGCGGATGGCCTGGTCGGCGTTATCCTCGAAATGGTTGCCGGCGATGGTGGATTCACCGCTTATGTTGAGGCCAATACCCAAGCCGGCTGAACTGAAAGCATTGTTACGGATGGTGTTGCCGGTTATAGTGGCCTGTTCACTGTCTCTGAAGTGAATGGCACGCACGCTGTTGTCGGTGATGGTGTTGCCGGAGACCAGGGCGTGCACCGATCCGGTGGCGTCATGGATGCCCCAATCGTTGCCGGTAATGGTGTTATCGATGATCTCAACGCCGTCACTGTCTTCCAGGCGGATTCCGCGCGTGGCGTCGCGGATCTCCAGCCCCTGGATGCGCACGCTGTCAGCCGACGTAACCAGGATGGCATTCCCCGAACCTTCAATCACGGGGGAATTGCGGGAATCGCTGGCAGTCAGGGTCACATGCGGGGTGTCAATGACCAGGTCCTCTTCAAACGTGCCCGGGGCGACGCAGATCACATCGCCGGGGCTGGCGTCGTCCAGCGCGGACTGGATGCTGCTGCCATCCGCGACGGTGGCATCGCACTGCGGGTTTGCGGCGGCACCGATCGGGGCGAGCAGAATCAGTCCGGACAACAGGATCATCCCCGCCATCAGGGTCACTGCCGGCGTGCCGACCGGAACCGGGCTGTGCTTTTCAGACGGCATCCGGATCAGCGACGCATCCGCCATCCGGTTCCGCAGGGTTTCCGCTGCATGTCGCAGCGATTCAACATTTCTGCTCAATGTGTCATTTGATGGTACAAGTTCGATCATAGTGCTGGGTTTTCGCCCTGGCAGGAATCCCTCAGACGGGCCGATCCATTTCTGGGCGGCACCGGAGAACCACTTTGCGGGGAATCTGCTGGGTGGTTCATAAGTATGAAAAAAATAAGAAGATGTTTTCAGAGTCTAATAAAACGAGCACAAAATGTCAAACTCCAATGAAAACAGCATGATCAGGCTCATTTCTCCCATTTGGTGTTGTTTCGATCACCCATTCGGTATCTTCATATAATAGCCGGAAATCTGTTCTTGGCAGCCTCTGGCTGCAAGCCGGGACAATTAATACGTTACAAAAACAAGGCAGGAGGAGGAGATGAACTATCGCGAATTTGGAAGCACCGGAATGAAGGTCAGTGAAGTGGGTTTTGGCGCATGGGGCATCGGGGGACCGGCTATGGCGGGCGAAACCCCCATCGGATGGGGCGATGTGGACGATGCTGCCTCGGTCCGGGCACTCCGTGAGGCCTTCTACCAGGGCATAACATTCTACGATACGGCCGATTTCTACGGACTCGGACACTCCGAGGAGTTGATAGGCCAGGTATTCGGCAACCGGGAGGATGTGGTCATCGCCACCAAGGTGGGCCACCGCCTCAGGGATGACGGCACCATCTGGACCGACTACTCGCCGGAGCACATCCAGGCGTCGTGCGAGGCCAGCCTGCTCCGCCTCCGGCGCGAGACCCTCGACCTGTACCAGCTGCATACGGCCCGGGTGCCCGATCTGGATCAGGGCGCCTGTGTGGAGGCGATGGAGCGGCTGCGGCGGGAAGGCAAGATCCGCCACTGGGGCCTGTCTCTGAATACCTTCGATCCGCATCCCGAAGCGGATTACATGCTTGAACATGACCTGGGCGACGGATTTCAGCTGGTATTGAACATAATCAACCAGGAGGCGCTCGGCATCCTGGACCGGGCCCGGAAACAGGGCAAGGGCATCATCGCGCGCATGCCGCTGCAGTTCGGCGCGCTCACCGGCAAGTTCACCAGGGAGACACGCTTCGCCCCGGACGACCACCGCAGTTTCCGGCTCGCACCGGATATCCTGTCGGATACCCTCGACGCGCTGGAACCGGTCTGGCCGCTGGCAGATAAGTACGGTATCAGCAAAACAGAGCTGAGCATGAGCTTCATACTGAGTTTTGACGCGGTTTCGACGGTCATTCCGGGTATCAAGACCCCGGATCAGGCCCGGCAGAACACAAGCGGGATCGTGAAGCTGTCGGACGAGGACCGCGATTTCATCACCTCGATGTACGAGGAAACCTTCCGGCCATTGCTGATGCGGCAGAAATAGGATGCCGTGGATGGTGATTGGATGGTGAGGCCGGGGCAGCGGCCGGCCGTCATTGGGGATGGGTGCAGCCGCAGCACAACTCCGGTATTGTCAGGAATTTCTCTGCCGCGCAGGTTGTTACATTCTGACAAATCCAGTAGTATCCGGGACGTGCCGCCGCGGCCGTGTTGTCCGGTGCCTTAGGGTACCGGCGACTGTGTCGGCACGGGTTGCCATCCACCCGGAAACCCCTCAAACCAAACACGACCAAGGAGCGTCATATCATGCAGGGAATAAGCAGCAGGGAAGCGTCGCCGGCGACGCAATCATTTGTGCCTCAGTACGAAATTCGCGAGAAATTTTCCCGGGCCATGTCCGACATGTACAAGAAGGAGGTTCCGCTGTACGGGGATCTGCTGGACATCGTCCGCGGTATCAACCGGGAATACATGAAGGAGCATCCGGATCTGGAGGAGGAGCTGGGCAGCCTCGACCGGGTCTCCGAGGAGCGTCACGGGGCCATCCGCCTGGGGAAGCCGGAGGAGCTGGCGACCATGGCGCGGCTGTTCAACGTGAT
>SKNT01000230.1 GCA_007120385.1 Balneolales bacterium | reverse complement strand
GGAGGGTGATGCGGAGCAAAAAATATTCGAGATTGAGGATCTCACACCGGAGCAGCTAGAGGAGCTGGCCACCGGCAGGCGATGGGCGGACGATGATGCCGGTGAACCCGTTGCGGACCCGGAGCAGATCCGAATACCTGATCGCGGGTCGCCGCTGTTTGTGCAGGCCGGTGCGCAGGTGTCCGCTGAAATCCGTTCGGCGTCCGGCAAGAGGAGCGATGCTCCGGGAATTGAGGAGGATATGGACGAGCATCGTGAAGCAGTGGATTCCGGGGAGGTAACCGGGCGGGATGTTGGAGTTGCTGAGCGGGAAGTCGGCGATGCCGGCCACGGATCCGGTTTGCAGCCCCAATGGACGGGCCTGTCACCGGCCGATGCCGGGACGCTGGTCCATCGCACGCTGGAGATGGGGCTGAATGCCGGAGTCGGGGACGAAGCCGCATCCACCCGGGAACAGGAAGATTTCTGGAGGCGGGAGTTGTTTCGGATGGATGTTGCCGATCCGGGCAGTGTGGTGGATGCGAACAGGGACGGACTGCTGCGCCATTGCCGGAACGCCCGGAACTGGATCCGGGACCAGTTCGGGGAGGATGCGCCGAAGCGGTTTGAGATTTCGTTCGAGGTCAGTGTGCCGCTCAGCAGGCTGGATGGCGAGGGCAGCCAGAAAAGCGAGGCCACCAGGAGAGGCGATGACAGACCGGAGCAACGCGTGACCATGCGCGGATCCATTGACATGATGATTCGTGACCGCGAGGGACACTGGCACATCGTCGATTTCAAGACGGGTCCGGTACCGGATAGTGATGCCGGCATGGTGGTCCGGCATGCCGTCTCGATGGGTTATGACCGGCAGATCCGGAATTATCTGATTGCGGCGGAAAGCACTGGGGAGATGGTGCCGGAGCGGGTGTGGCTGCTGTTTACCGCGCCTGCGACAGCCCGGGCTGTACGGCTGACGGATTTTTGAGCCGGCTCGAATTAGCGGGATGGTTGGAATTATTGCTATATTGGCCCGGTTTTTATGCATTACAGGCAGACCTGCGTTGCGACAGGTTCCATGCGGGAGATACCGATAAATAATTCAGCAAATCACACATTGACCCAATGCCTTTTTCCAGTCCGATTCCATTTTTGAAATCAACCGCCATCCTGTTCCTGTTTTTGACTGCGGGATGGGCAACCGGATCTACGGCCTCCGCGAGCGAAAGTACTGATGGCACATCCCGGAGCAGCATCCAACCGCCCGACCGTTTTCTGGGCTGCGAGGCCGGCGAACGGTTCACCCGCCACCATGATATTCTGGCCTATTTCCGTTACGTGGCCGGGGAGAGTCCCCGCGTGCGCTTGAAAGAGTACGGCGAGAGCTACAGCCATCGTCCGCTGATTGCCGTTTTTGTGAGTTCGGAGGAGAATATGGGCGGGCTGGATACGATCCGGGTCAACAATCGCCGGATGGCCGGACTGGATCCCGGAGAGGTCGAGGGGCGCACGGCGGCCATTGTGTGGATGAGCTACGGGATCCACGGGAATGAATCCTCGAGCCCCGAGGCGGCCATGTGGACCCTCCACGCGCTGGCATCGGGGATGGCGGCCAGGAGTGCCGATGCAGATGGCGGTTCAAGTGCCGACGACATCGCGGAATGGCTCGAAAACACGGTCGTGGTGATTGATCCGGTGCTGAACCCGGACGGACGTGAGCGTTATGTCAACTGGTTCGACCAGACGCAGGGCCGCTTTCCCGATCCCCGCCTGGAGACACGCGAGCACACCGAGCCCTGGCCGGGTGCGCGCAGCAACCACTACTATTTCGACCTGAACCGCGACTGGGCCTGGCAGACGCAGATTGAGTCGAAACAGCGCATCGCATTTTACAACTTGTGGATGCCGCATGTGCACGCCGATTTCCACGAGATGTTCACCAACGACTACTACTTTCCGCCGGCGGCCGAACCGTTTCACAAAGCCATCACGCCATGGCAGCGCGAGTTCCAGCACAAAATCGGCCGCAACCATGCGGCCCGGTTCGACCGGCGCCACGAGCGCTATTTCACCGCCGAGATTTTTGATCTTTTCTACCCCGGATACGGCGACACCTGGCCCACGTTCAACGGGGCCATTGGCATGACGTACGAGCAGATGGGGCACGGCCGGGCCGGGACCAAAATGATCGATGAGCACGGCGACACGCTCACGCTGGCCGACCGCATCCGCAATCATCACGAGGCGGGGATGTCCACCGTGGAGGTGACCGCACAAAACAGGGACCGCCTCATACATGAATTTCGCGAGTATTACCGGCGTGCGCAGCAAGAGCCGGACGGACGCTATTCCGCTTTTGTGATCAGCGGCGAAAATAATCCGGACCGACTCATCGCGCTGCTGGACTATCTCGACCGGCAGGAAATCCGGTATCACACGGCCGAGGGCGGGCGACGGTTCACCGGCAGGCACTATGCTTCCGGTGAGGATCAGCGCCGCCGGACGGCTGACACGGACATCGTGGTCCCGGTCCGGCAGCCCAAATCGGTACTCACCCACGTGCTTTTCGATCCCGATCCGGGTGTCGTACTGGCCGACTCCATCACCTACGACATCACATCCTGGTCCCTTCCCTATGCATTTGGCCTGGAAGCGTGGGCCACCGCCGACCGGATCCGCACGACGGACGAGCCGGTCCGCACATCCACCAGTTATCAGCCGGTCCGCACATCCACAAATAGCGAATCGGCCGGCGAAGAAGACTATGCCTGGCTTCTGGCCTGGGGCGATGTGCGCGATGCCGCTTTTGTGGCCGGGCTGCTGCGCCACGATGTGCGCATGAGCATCACCGAGCAGTCGTTTACCATGTCCGGACGCGTCTGGCCGTCCGGTTCGGTCGTGATTACCCGCCGCGCCAACAGGCACCTCGGCGAGCGGCTTCCACGCATCATCGACACCATGGCCGCCCTCCATGACCGAAGGGTGCAGGCTGTATCCACCGGATTATCCGACAGCGGTGTGGACCTCGGCTCGCCGCATGTTCACTCGCTGAAAAAACCGGTGATTGCCGTGCCGTCCGGTGACGGCATTCATGCCGGCAATCTGGGCGAAATCCGTCACTTTTTCGACTTTACGCTCGAATATCCCCTCGCCGTTTTCGACCAGCGCCGCTTCTCTGGATTCCCGCTGGAGGAGTACAACGTGCTGCTTCTGCCCGATGGCGGGTACTCTGACTGGCAGGATTCGGACTGGGACCGCATCTTGGAGTGGGTGCGCAGGGGCGGACGCCTTATCGCATTCCCCGGCGCACTCCGTCCGCTTTCCGCCCGGGAGGATGTGTCTGTCACCCTGCGCCGTTTTGAGGCCGACGCAGCCAGTGACTCCGATCCGGCTCCCAGCACAAAAGTGGTCTATGAAGATCCTGATGCCGAATTTATGACCGGCGTTATCCGCTTTGAAAACCGCCGCCAGCACTCGCTGAACCGCCAGATCAGCGGGGCCGTTTTCCGTGTGGAGCTCGATGACAGTCATCCGCTTGCGTACGGCATCGGTCCTGCTTACACAACGCTCAAGCGCGGTACGGTGCTTCCGGATCTGCTGACGGACGGGTGGAACGTGGCCCGAATTGCCTCGGAGGATCCGCTTTTGGGTGGATGGGCCGGCCGGGAGGCGCAGCAGCTTGCCGCCGGTTCCCTGATGGCTGGCACCCTGTCTGTAGGTGAAGGTCAGATCGTCGTATTTGCCGACAACCCGCTTTTCCGCGGATTCTGGCGCAACGGCCATCTTCTATTTTCCAATGCCCTGTTCCAGGCGTGGATTGCACAGTGAATGATCAGGCACAATATTGTGGCATTGTACGCGAAATAGCTGCTGATGACCCGGTGGAAGACGGATCGGTAAGGACCACCGGTGGCGGGAAGGACCGTTTGAGTGAAACTTTCACTCAGTCAAATTCAATCAAACCAGAGGTTCTACTGTTTCCGAACCATGATTATTTTTGCTGATCTTGTGAAGAATCAGTAAAATAAAGTTGACCTTAAGCAGTTAGAATCGGTAATTATAATTTATAACATTTCAGGCTGTGTGCACATATAACTGTATCATAAAAAAAATTGGCGGGAGTCTTCCGCCAGCTTTGGTTCTGATTGCCTTGTTGTTTGCGGGAAGTTGCGAGGAGAGCCGTACACCGACCTCAGAACCATGGGAGTTGCCTGACCGAACGGTTGATCCTTCCTCGGCACAATGGCCCCTGAGTGCTGACAGAGAGCCAAACAGTGATATATCCTACGCCCAGTACGGTCCCAGGTTCCTGCCAAGCGGATATGATTTCCATGCCGGCATCGACCTCTATGCGCCCACCGGAACCAACGTGTACCCCGTGCTTCCGGGCGAGGTGGTGCAGCGGGCGGAGTGGGACGGCCAAAGCACAGGAGCGGGCAACGCCATCACGATCAAGCACTCCGACAGTCTGGCAACCAGCTATCTGCACCTGCATACCATCAACGTGAATGTGGGTGACCAGGTCGGACTGGACGATGTAGTTGGGACAGTGGGGGCGACGGGCGCCTCGTATCCGCACCTGCATCTCGGATATTTTGTGGAACTGCCGAACCCGGATGTCCGCGACGAGCGCTACAGCCGGAACCCCCTGGAAATCCTCCCCTACAGGGAACCCGGTGACATACCGTACACATTCATGGAGAGCGGTGAAATTGTGCTGGACCTTCCGCTGCAGAGTATGACCGTCAATTCCGTTGAGCTCATTGCTGGCAACGAAAGCAGGAAGGCTGATTATTATGATATTGTTGCAAAGGGGTGGACCCTCAGGAAGGAGCAGGTGCAGTACGGCATCCACTTTGATGCCGCCCGCAGGACAGCTGATCACATGCGTTTCGATTTGACCGTAAAACCGGCAAATATGGATTTCGTCCCGAAGAGAATCATCCTGAGGGATTTCAACGGGGAAGTGCTGCTGGACGCCTCGAAAGAGTGAAGCAAAATGAAACAGGCAGGGCTTTCACCATTGCCTGCACATACGGCTGCAAAAAAAACCCCGCCCAAAAAAATGGACGGGGTTTTTTTAATTACATTTTCACGTAGAGCTTAACGCATTTCTTACATGTTTTCTTCGAACCATGCGTCGTAGATTCCCGGATACCAGAAGTTGTTCCAGGCATTAGCACCGTCGGCAGTGCCCTCTTCGTGAGTGAAATTAGTGCCGCCGAATGTGTAGACCGGCAATTCCATTATCTGGAGTTCTTGAAATGGAACCGGCAGGTGAAGGGGTGTGCCCGCCTGCAGCATGTCTCTTCTTCGCGCCAGGAAATACTGATATCCTACCCAGGTACGCTGGCATTCAATCTCCACTTCATAGTATATCGCATCGAAGACTTCTTCGTCGCTGGCATTGTTCGGGATTGGAGGCAGGTTGCCCCGTGTGATGCGGGAACCGGCATTAATCAGGTTGATGGCCTGCGGTTTTTGTCCGAGGTGCAT
>SKNT01000113.1 GCA_007120385.1 Balneolales bacterium | reverse complement strand
TCGCCCGATACCAGATCCTGGAAGCCGCGGGGGAAGCCGGTATTCCCGTCTCGCTGACCGGTGCCGGATCGATGTTCCGCATCCATTTCCGCGCCACCGCACCCACCCGCTACCGCGAGGCGTTCCAGCCCAAAGAGGAGGTCGCCATCCTCAAGGAATTCCTGGACTACATGCACGTGCAGCAGCACATCATGATGATCAACACCGGAACCTGCATGCTCTCCACGGCCATCACCCGCAACGAAGTGGACCGGCTGTCCGAGGCCATGCTCAACGGATTCCGCCACATCAAACCGAAGCTGGACGCGCTGCATTCGAAAGAGTGACAAGCCGGATCTCCTGAATCCTGAATATGCCTTTATTACTTGGATTTCTGCAATATTTTTACTGAGATGCCTGAACCCAACCTGTTACCTGTAAATATTTTACGTTATGAGAGAAGTTTTTATTTGTGATGCCGTCCGAACGCCTGTTGGACGCTACGGCGGGTCCCTTTCCCAGGTGCGCGCCGATGACCTGGGTGCCATACCCATCAAAGCGCTGGTCGACCGCAACCCGGATGTGAACTGGCTGGAAGTGGACGATGTGGTCATGGGATGCGCCAACCAGGCCGGCGAGGACAACCGCAATGTCGCCCGCATGTCGCTGCTGCTGGCCGGGCTTTCCGAGACCATCCCGGGCATGACCGTCAACCGGCTGTGCGGATCGGGCATGGATGCCATCGGCAACGCGGCCCGAATGATCCGCTCCGGCGAGGCCGAACTGATCGTAGCCGGCGGCGTGGAGAGCATGTCGCGCGCCCCGTTTGTGATGGACAAATCCGCAGAGGCCTTCTCCCGCAACATCAGCCTGTACGACAGCACCATCGGATGGCGGTTTATCAACAAGAAGATGGATGAGATGTACGGCACCGAGTCGCTGATCCTGACCGCCGAGAACATCGCCGACGACATGCATATTTCCCGGGAGGACCAGGACCGCTTTGCACACTGGAGCCAGGAGAAAACCGCCCAGGCGCAGAAAAACGGCTGGCTGGCCGAGGAGATCGTCCCGGTGACCATTCCGCAGCGCAAGGGGGATCCGGTGGTGGTGGATACCGACGAGCATCCGCGTCTCAGCTCGGTGGAGAAACTGGCAACCCTCAAGCCTGTCTCCCGCAAGGACGGTACCGTGACCGCCGGCAACGCCTCCGGAGTCAATGACGGAGCCGCCGCTGTCATCCTGGCATCGGCCGAAGCCGTCAAAAAGCACAAACTGACCCCGAAAGTGCGCATCCTCGGCATGGCAACCGCCGGTGTACTGCCGCGCGTCATGGGCATGGGGCCGGTTCCCGCCACCAGAAAACTGCTGCCGCGCCTGAACCTGAAGCTCGACTCCCTGGACATCATAGAGCTCAACGAGGCATTCGCCGCCCAGGCGCTCGGCTGCATCCGCGAACTGGGTCTCGAAGATTTCGATCAGAGGATAAACAAATGCGGTGGTGCCATTGCCTTGGGACACCCGCTGGGAGCCAGCGGTGCGCGAATCGTCACCACCACGTTCTACCAGCTGCTGCGGTCCGATGATGACAAACTGGCCCTGTGCACCATGTGCATCGGCGTGGGCCAGGGCATCTCGGTGGTACTGGATAAGGTGCAGTAAACCTACTGCACCGGGATCTTGAGTTTGCGTCCGGCCGGGATCTGCTCGTCCAGCTGCACCTGGTTGACGATGGCCAGATCCTCCGCCGTGATGTTCATAGGCAGTGTTGAAGGCAGCAGGTTCCGGAACTGGTCGGTCCGCGGCGCCGCTACCACGCTCAGGCGCACCGGCTGAATGCCAAGGATGCGGCGGTCGGTGAGCTGGTTGAACTGCTCCGGCACCTGCCGGAAGGCCGCCGCGTAATCATCCCACTTGCCCGTAACCGTGTAATTGATGTAGCGGTAGACCCGTCCGTCATATTCTACGGCATAGATCAGCGCGCGCAGGTCCCCTTCACTCTGCGGGATGGTGACATCGGCCTGATATGCGGTAAACTGCTCGCTGCTGCGGGTTTCGGACTGGCTGTTGACCTGTATCCCCTCCTGTCCGATGAATTTCTGCACCGATTCGCGGGCAGTCGATGACTGGCCGTCGATGCGCAGGATCATGACCGCATCCTGCGCTCCGCTAAGCAGAATCACCTCGTTGCGCTGGTTGATCAGCTGCCACTGCTGCGGTACCGGGAACCGGAAGGCCAGCTCCGGGTGCACAAACTGTCCCCCATCCACAAACCCCTCCCGGGGATTGTCGCCGAAGATCATGCCGTCGATCATCTGGAAGTAGCGATCCTCGTTGGTGATGGACTGTTGAAAACCTTTTTCCTCCCATTCGGCCGCCATGCGCGGAATGGCGCGTTCCCGCTCTCCCGGATCCGGGTGGCTCGAAAGCATGTTGGGGATGGAGTGTCCGGCCTGATCCGATATGCGCTTCAGACTGGTGAAGAAGGCGGCGCCCTCAGAGGCCGTGTATCCCGCCATGGCAGAGTACTCCACGCCCAGCCGGTCCGATTCGCGCTCGGCATCGCGGCTGTAGCTCAGAAACAGGAGCTGGGCCGCCTGGCTGCTCAGGTTCAGGATGCTCTCGCCGGGAAGCCCGAGAAACTCCTGCCCTAGCACTGCCCCGCCGATTATTGCAATTTGTCCGAGCGTCTGCCGGAATGCACGCTGCGAGGCGTGACGCGCCGCCACGTGACCGATTTCGTGCCCGATGACCACCGCCAGCTGCGCCTCGTTGTTCAGATGAGTCATGAGTCCGCGCGTGACGTAGATATACCCGCCCGGCAGGGCGAACGCGTTGATCACGGGACTGTCCAGTACACGGAAATAGAATGCGGTTTCGCGGAACTGCCGGTCGGTATCCGGGCGGCGCATGTGGCTCTCGGCCAGGAGCACCTTGCCGATATCAGTGACGTACTCCGCCACTTCGGGGGAATCGTACAACCCGTACTGCACAACCAGCTCCTGGTCCACTTCCTGTCCGATCTGTACCTCCTGGCTCCAGTTCCAGGCCAGCAGACGGGTGGAACCGGTAACCGGATTCTTCTGGATGGCGCATGAGCCGGTCATGAGCACCAGCATCAACAGGACGACAGCATTTCGTAAACTTTTCATCATGGCGGTCTGAAATTGAAATAAAATTGGCATTATTGGAATCCTGCATCCACATAAAGATAAGCCAATTTGTAATCTACAATCATTTTTTTTGAATGCAAATGACAACAAAAATGGTGATTTTCCATTCTGTCAATGGAACTTCAGGCACCCGGACCCGAACACCGCAGTGCCAATACTCACCTATCATCATTCAAGCCATGCTCGAACCCTTCTTTTCCCCTGACCGGATAGCCATCATCGGAGCCTCCACCGATCCCAACAAAATGGGCAGCAACGTCATCCGCAACCTCATCGATTTCGGGTTCAATGGCGAAATCTACCCCGTGAACAGGCATGCACTGGAGATAGCCGGGCTTCGCTGCTACCCTTCGGTCAAAGAGATCCCCGGCAAGGCCGACCTGGCCATCATCATCATCCCCGCCCCCGGTGTGCCCGGCGTGCTTAAGGAATGCGGCGAGGTCGGTATCCGGCACGTGATCATCCAGAGCGGCGGGTTCAGCGAAACCGGTCCGGAGGGCGCCGAACGGGAAAAGGTACTGCAGGAAATCGCCCGCGAGTACCGGATCCGCGTGCTCGGACCCAATTGCATCGGCGTCATCGATACGCACACCCCGCTGAACACCACTTTTGTGCTCGGCGACCCCCCGAAAGGCGACATCGGGTTCGTCTCGCAGTCGGGAGCCGTGGTGGTTTCGGTCATGGACTGGGCCCAGAGCAAAGGTATCGGTTTTTCCCGCATCGCCACCATGGGGAATCAGATGGACGTTTCCGCCATGGAAACCATGCAGGCCGTGGCCGGCTATCCCAACACCGGCGTGATCACCACCTACATCGAGGGTATTTCGGATGGAAGGAAGTTCCTCCAAGTCGCGAAGGAAATCGCCCTGAAAAAACCGTTCCTGGCACTCAAGGGCGGACAGTCGGAGAAAGGTGCCGATGCCGTATCCTCCCACACCGGGGCCCTTTCGGGCAGCATGGAGGCATGGGAGGCCGCTTTCCGCAAAGCAGGCGTGCTGCAGGTCAACAACATGCAGGAGATGTTCGACCAGGCGCGCGCCCTGGCGTGGCAGCCCCTGCCGGCCGGCAAACGCGTGGCCATCCTGACCAACGCCGGCGGTTTCGGCATCCTGGCCGTCGACGCCCTGCAGAAGTACGGGCTGGAGATGGCTCCGCTCACCGGCCAGACCAAAGACTGGCTCAGAAAGCGCATCCCCTCGGCCGGAAGCGTCAACAACCCGGTCGATATCGTCGCCGGCACCGGTCCGGCCACCTATGCCCTGGCCCTGGACGCCCTGCTTGCGGACGAGACCGTGGATGCTGTCATCGTAATCCAGGCGCCGCAGGACTGGTTCCGGCAATCCAGTGTGGCCGAAGTGATCGGTGAAGGCGCCTCGCTCTACCGCAAGCCGGTGATCACCTGCCTCATGGGAAAGAAAGATGCCGAAGAAACCCTGGCCCTGCTGCACAAGCGCCGCATTCCCAACGTCGTTTTCCCCGAACGGGCCGCATCCATCCTCGCCGTAATGGACAAGCGCCGCCAGTGGCTCGATGCCATGAAACAGGCCGGTGAGCTTGCCGCCGAATCGGCGCCGGAACCTCCGGCCGACGCCGCCAGACTCATCACCGAAGGCAACTGGTCCGGACTTGCCGCCGCTTACGGCATCCCGCTGCCGCCGCAAAAAACCGCCATCGGGGTGGATGAGGCTGTCAAGGCCGCCGGCGAGATCGGCTATCCCGTTGCAATGAAGATGCTATCGAAGAAAATCACGCACAAATCGGACGTCGGCGGGATTCAGCTTCACCTGAACAGCGACAAGGACGTGCGTACCGCCTGGAATGAGATCGGCGAAGCCGCCAAGAAAGCCGGTGCCGACATGCAGGGCGTGCTCATCCAGAAAATGCTGCAGGGCGGACAGGAAGTGATCATCGGCATCAAGCAGGATGACCAGTTCGGCGGACTTGTCGTGTTCGGAACAGGCGGCACTGAAGTGGAACTCTACAAGGACGTCTGCACCGCCGTGGCGCCCCTCAATACCGTGGAAGCCGGACGCCTCATCGATGCCACCGTAGCCGGACGAAAACTGGCCGGCTGGCGCAGCATGCCGCCGCGCGACCGCAAAACCGTCACCGACATCCTCATCCGCATGAGCCATATCGCCCTCAACCATCCCGAAATCGCCGAAATGGAGATGAACCCGCTGTATGTTCTGGAGGATGGCAACGGCGCCTTTGCCGTCGATATCCGGGGTCGCGCCAGTAACAACTGAATGCGCCGTATTCCGGTACCGGACCTGCCATATCCCTGCGCCGGGCCGGTCGTCTCCGTCAGTTGATCTGCTTCACAAACCCGCGATATCCCTGTTCCCTCAACCGCCGGGTCTCGGTGCGTGCACTGTCAATGTTTTCAAAATACCCGTAGTAGACCATGAAACGCGAACGCCCGAACATGTACACACTGTCCACCCGCACATTCCCGCCGATCTCTTCTGCAAACCGGTTGGCATATAACGGACCGCTGTATTCGCCAAGCTGAATGGTAAAGCGCTCCTGATCCAGGTCATCGGGTATCGGTCCGCCTGCTTCCACCAGTTCCAGCCGCACATGGGCCGTTCCCGATTCGAGCATCCCCAATGCATCGGCGGCCGCCCGCGACAGGTCAATGATACGGTCGCCGACATATGGACCGCGATCGTTGATGCGCACCGTGACATACTCATCCGTCTCGGTGTCGACGACCCGGACAATGGTGTCGAACGGCAGCGTCCGATGTGCCGCCGTGGTGTCATTGGCATCGTATACCTCTCCACTGGATGTGCGCCGGCCGTGAAAACCCGGTCCGTACCAGCTTGCCACTCCCTCCTGAAGCACGACATCCGCATCCTCCCTGCCACCCATTTCACATGAGGCGGATGCAAGCAGCGTAATGATCATCAGGACCGGCAACAAGGCAGGTTTGATTGCAGGATGGATTTCCGGTTGATTCATGTGTGTCGGTTTTTGTCCGTGCCTGGTCAGTCTCCCATGACCACCCCTTCGCGACGGGGATCGGCGCCGCCGAAAAAGCCGTACTCCGTGCGCTGGATGGCCTGCAATCCGCTGGTGAGCGGACGCTGCAGCACTACGTGTCCGCGCTCCTCCAGCGCATCAATGACCGGCAGCGGGTTGCGGTTCTGCTCCAGCACGGACGGACCGTTATAGTTGACAAAGTTGGGCAGGTCGATCGCTTCCTGCGCGTTCAGGCCGAAATCATACATCGCCAGTATCGTTTTGGCGACGAAATGGATGATGCCGGCCCCGCCGGGAGACCCGAGTGTGGCCAGAAGCTCGCCCGTCTGCGTGTCGAAGACCAGGCTGGGCGCCATGCTCGACCGGGGCCGCTTGCCGGGCTGTACCCGGTTTGCAATCGGCCGGCCCTCCGCGTCTGCCGGTGCGAGCGAAAAGTCGGTCAGCTCGTTGTTAAGGTGGAACCCGCCGGGCAGTCCCGTGCCGCCGTCGGCCATGATCCGGCTGCCGAAGACCTGCTCGATGGTGGTTGTCATAGAGACCGCATTGCCGTCGCTGTCGATGATGCTGATGTGGCTGGTTCCGCTGTCCGGCTGCTGAGTGGCCGTGCCGTACCGCGAAAAATCGCCTGCCGGGTCACCCGGATCGGCCTGTTCCATGGCCGTGCTGCCGATCAGTGCGGCCCGTGATGCCAGATAACCCGGATCCAGCAAGCGCTCCCAATCCCCGCCCGGTGCTTGCACGTAACGCGGATCGGCAATGTAGCGATTGCGGTCTGCGTAGGCCAGCTTCGACGCCTCCAGATAGTAGTGCAGCCAGCCGGCCGAAAGCAGCGGATCCCGCCAGTGTACCTCCGGCATCACCTCCTGCTCAGGAGCCGCAACCGTGTCAGGGGTCGGAGCAACCGTATCGGGGGTCGGAGCAACCGTATCGGGGGTCGGAGCAACCGTATCAGGGGTCGGAGCAACCGTATCGGGGGTCGGAGCAACCGTATCAGGGGTCGGAGCGGCCGGCACAGGCGCCAGATCGTCGGGAACCATGTCGGCCTCATCCAGGGCAATCCCCGTGTCGGACAGCACGTCTGGTCTTGCTTCCGCATCAGGGAGCAGGGCTTCCAATTGTACCGCTTCATGATCAAACCTCCAGTCAGGCATATCCACATGCTCCAGGATGCCGAGAATCTGCATGACGGTCAGGTGTCCGGACGATGGCGGCGGGAACCCGCATATCGTAAACTGCCGCCACGGCGTGCAGATCGGTTCGGTCTGAAGATCCTCGTAGGGATAGGAGGACAGATCGTCGGCCCTCATCAGTCCGGGACGCTGATGCAGGCGGATCCGGTCGACCACGCTGGCGGCCACCGGCCCCTCATAGAATGCCGTGATTCCCTCCTGTGCCACCCGCCGAAGCACTTCGGCCAGGGCAGGGTTCCTCAAAACATATCCTTCGGGATGCGCGTGTCCTTCTTCATCGTAGTAAAGCGCCCTGGCTATGTCGTCATTGCGCAGACGACGGTCGTTCTCCAGCTGCCGGTGCAGGCGCGGACTCACGGCAAAGCCTTCTTCAGCAAGCCGGACGGCCGGTTCGAACAACTCCGTCCAGGGCAGTCTGCCGTATTTCTGGTGCACCTGCCACAATACGGCCAGCGTTCCGGGCACCCCGACCGACAAGCCGCTGTGCACCGCTTCGGTATAGGACAGCGGTTTGCCGTCCGCATCCAGAAATAGATCTTCTCCGGCCCGGGCAGGGGCCGTCTCGCGACCGTTATAGGCCGTTACCCGGTTTCCATCCCAGTGCATCACAAACGCTCCGCCGCCGATCCCGCTGGATTGCGGTTCCACCAGCGTAAGCACCATCTGAATGGCTATGGCGGCATCGGTAGCCGAACCACCGGCCCGCAGGATCTGATACCCGGCGTCGGTCGCAAGGGGATTGGCCGCCGCCACCGCAAACTCGCTGGACTCCCAGCCCGTACCGGACGCATCAGCCGCTACCGTCCCGGGCTGATCGGGCATGGAGTAAGACACCGCGGGGCCGGCTTCATCCGTGCGATCCCCGCATCCTGAAAACAGAAACAGGAGCATCACAGCGGCCACCATCCTCCTCACGGCCTGTTCAGCCGCTCTCATCAACATTTTCATCCAACTTCTGCTTGCCTTACCGCTGTCCTCAAAGTGCCTGTCTGGTGTTCCCATAGTCCATTGGTTAATTGTTGTATCCGGTACAATGTAATATCCGCAGATTAAAAATGCCCTTTACAACTCAACATTTTCCTTTTAGGGGCTGGATTCTCAAAATACATGATTTTATTGATTCCGGACCGTATCTTCATGGCATTACCTGTCGATCTTCAGGACAGCAACGATCATCAGACGCGGAACAAAGCAACATGGCAATTCGCATCTCCCGGGGTATCCGGCTGCTCAAGGCCGCCGCTCTTCTGGTATTAACCGTACTTCTGACCTGGGCATTGAGCACCCGGATCGGCATAATCCCCTCTCTTGGCCACCTAGTAAACCCCTGGCAAGGTTTCTGGCAGAATATGGAGCGCGACGGCGTGCAAGATCTTGTCCTGGATTCGGAACAGCTCCTGTCCACCGTCACGGTGCGCTACGATGAACGCGGCGTACCGCACATATTCGCCGACAACGACTACGACCTCTATTTTGCGCAGGGACTGGTGACTGCGCGTGACCGGCTCTGGCAGATCGATTTCCAGACCCGGGCCGCGGCCGGACGCATGGCTGAATTCATCGGCCCCCGCGCCGTCAATTACGACCGCGCACAACGCCGGCTCGGTATGATGTACGGCGCCGAGATCAACGCTGCCGCCCTGGGCACCGACCCGCGCACGGCGCTGAAAGTACAGGCCTACGCCGATGGCTTCAACGCCTGGCTGGACCAGCTCAAACCCAGGCATTATCCCGTCGAATTCAAGATTTTCGATGCCGAA
The DNA here is from genome assembly GCA_007120385.1 of Balneolales bacterium. Lineage (GTDB taxonomy): Bacteria > Bacteroidota > Rhodothermia > Balneolales > Natronogracilivirgulaceae > SKNL01. The sequence goes on along the minus strand of SKNT01000113.1, from coordinate 8,600 downwards.
CCGGAACCGTTTTCGCCGCTGGGCACCGCCCTGCTGCTGATGAACATGTCCCAGACCCTCTCCTCCGGCACCCGCGCCCATGCCCAGTCCAATGCCCGCGCCCTGCTCAGCGAGGAGGTGTACCGCCTGCTCTACCCCGATGAACTGCCCTGGACCGATCCGATCATCCCGCCGGATCAGAGATGGAATTTCGACCCTGTTGCCCCTGCCACCCCGGACCCCGGTTTTGTGCCTGCGATTGTCAGAGACCTGCCCGTTTCGGACCGCGACCCCGCCATCGGCAGTAACTCCTGGGCTGTGGACGGAAGCAAATCCGCCACCGGCTACCCTATCCTGGCCAGTGATCCGCATCTGAGCGTTGACCTGCCGTCCCTCTGGTACGAAACCCAGCTGCACAGCACCGGCGCCAACAACCACCTGGCTTACAATCGCTTTCTTGAGGATGGCAGCAACACTCCCGCAGATGGCGCCGGCACGCAATCGAATGACGGCAAATCACGCGCCAACATTCCAGGTAATACCGGTTTCAGCACATATGGCGCCAGCCTTCCGGGTGCACCAGGCGTGATCATCGGTTTCAACGAGCACGTCGCTTGGGGCGTCACCAATACCGGTTCCAACACACTCGACGTCTTCGAGATTGAATTCCGCGACGAGCAGCGCGCCGAGTACCTGCACGACGGGGAGTGGAAGCCGGTCCGGCAGCGCATCGAAAAGATTTCCGTACGCGGCGGCAAGACCGTCATCGACACCGTGCTCTACACCCACCACGGTCCGATTACCCAGCCATTCGGCGAAAACATCGCCCCAGATCGCTTTCCGGAGGGGCATGCCCTCAAGTGGATTGCCCACCAGCCCGGCAACAACATCTTCCTGGCCGTCTACAAGTTCAACCGCGCCCGGAACCAGGACGATTTCGAAAAAGCCCTGCACCATTTCACCAACCTGCCGCAGAACATCACCTATGCCGACCGCCACGGCAACATCTCCATAGGCCACTTCGGTCTTTTCCCGGTACGCTTTTTCGGTCAGGGCAGCTATATCAGCAACGGCCGCGATCCGGCGTACGATTGGACCCGCTTCGTGCCCTTCGAACACTTGCCGCGCAGCTTCAACCCCCAACGAGGCTTCGTCAGCTCGGCCAACCAGGCACCGGCCACACGCGAGTACCCCTACTATCTGGGAAGCAGCTACTACGGCTTCTCCCGCGGTGCGCGCATCAACCGGATCCTCGCCAATTCGGAAAACATCAGCGGCAACTTCTTTGAGAAAATGCTCATGGACAGCTACTCACTCTACGCCGAAAAAACCCTGCCCTTCCTTCTTGCCGAACTCGACGATAATATCCGGAACCGGAAAAATCCTGATCCCGCATCTGCCATTTACAAAATGCTCAAAGAGTGGGATTACAAATTCACTGCGGACAGTCCCATCGCCCTCTTCTATGCCAACTGGGAGCAGCGCCTGCTTCAGGCGCTGTGGAATCCGCTGATGAACAGCTCGGACCGTTACATGGTCCGGCCCGCCGCGACCACCACCTTCCGTCTGCTGCTGGACGGTGAACACGACGTCATCCCCGAAGACGTATCCGAAACCATTGTCCGCACATTTCGCGAAACGGTCGAGGAGCATGTCCGGCGGCACGGATCCGACCCCGCTGCATGGAACTACGGACGTGACCGCACTGCCCACATCAGCCACCTGGCCATGCTGCCCGGTTTCGGTCGTGATGACTTCATCGCATCCGGGCGTTCCGAAACCATCAACGCCACCGGATACTCCCATGCCCCGTCGTGGCGCATGGTCGTGGAACTGGGTCCGGATGTGCATGCCCGCGGCCATTTCCCGGGCGGACAAACCGGCAACCCCGGTCATCCCGGCTACGACCGGTTTGTCGATGACTGGGCCGCCGGCACGTTCTACGACCTGCATTTCTGGCGCGGACCGGCCGACGAGCCCGATCAGACTGCATCCACCCTCATCCTGAAACCCAAAAATCGCTGATCAGGCCGGCTGCAAGCTGCGCAACCAACAGTACGCCATGATAAAACCTGCGGGCGCCTCATCCGGTGCCAAAAACAACATCAATCACATGCCTCCCATCCGTTCCTCATCCATGCTTTTCGTGCTCGTTTTGCTGAGCGTCCTGCTGCTTCAGCTCCTTTTTCCCTGGTGGATAGTGGTTGTCATCGGTTTTGCAGCCGGACTCGCCAGTCCGCTTCCGGCGTGGAAGAAAGGCCTGATCGTCTTTTCGGCAATCGGGCTTCTCTGGCTGGGTGCCGCTCTGTTCATCACATTCACCGAATCGGCGGTGCTGCTGCCGCGGATTGCCGCACTGCTGCAGCTGCCGTCGCCCTGGATGGTGTTCGCCGTGACCGTACTCATCGGCGCGGTTCCCTCGTCGCTGGCCGCCGTGGGCGGTTCCTGGCTTGTTATACGCTGAGCACGCGCCACCAGCAGTGCCGCGATAGCAGGCCGCCGGCTCACACCAGCTTGCGCGCCGCAATCTGAACCGGATCCCACACCGGCGAGAACGGCGGAGCGTAAGACAGGTCCAGGTCCATGATGTTGCGCGCGGTCATGCCGGCCGCATCGCCGCCGATCACGACCAGCTTGCTGTTTTGTGACATAATCGTTGTTTAGAATGAGACTCAGGTTTCTGGTGGATGCGGATCCTGCGAGAGTATCAGCACGCTGTAGGGCGCGATGCGGATGGCAGCCGTAGGCGCCCCTTCCTCCCCCGTATGCTCCGCCCAAACCTCGGAAATCCCGTTGTTCCCGAATTCCGGATCGTAGTACCGGCTGTCACTGTTCAGACGCACGACCCAGCGTCCGGCTTCGGGAAACGGAATCCGGTACTCCTCACGGGGATGCGTCGAAAAATTGGCAATCACCACGGTGCTGTCGCCCTCTCCGCCGTCGAACCACCGCTTCCAGGCGATCAGCTTGTCCTCGTGATTCACGTGATAGACATCCACCTCCTGCCCGGTCAGCCCTTTGGTCACACCGCCGGCGTTCTTTCGCAATGCGATCAGATCCTTGTACAGCTTCAGAATTCCGGGATACTTCTCCATTTTGGACCAGTCCAGCGGATCCTGATCATGAAACCAGTCGTCCTCCAGGAATTCCTGTCCCTGAAAGATCATGGGGATGCCGGGCGAGGTGAACACGAGAGCAGCTCCGAGCGTCGACAGCTTTTTGGCATGCCACGACGACGCACTGCCGGGATCCACCTCCTCAGGCACGCGCGCCTTTCCGTTGGCCACCTCATCATGCGACTCTGTGTAGATAACCCGCTCAAAAGCATTCAGATAATAGCGATGTAGGATGGCATCCCGCACCTCGTCCATGTCGCGATGCGCATCGTCGGCGGCCAGCAGGTTTTTGCGCAGGTTGTGCACGAAACGGGCATTCCACTGTGTGTCGAAACCCGCCCCGCCGTGCTTCGAACGCTGCGTGAGCGCCGGGTTGTTCTGCAGGTCTTCGGCGATGTTGATGGCGCCGGGACGCTGTTTGCGAATCTCGTGCGTAATCTCCTGCATGAGCGTCCATCCCTCATGAAGATCGCTTCCCGTGTCGCCGTCGCGGCCGTGCACATTTCGGATGTAGGAGGTCATATCCCACCGCAGACCGTCCACATTGTACTCGCAGAGCCACATCAGGGCATTGTCGCGAATGAAGTCGCGCACCTGCGGACGACCGTAATCCGGACGCGTATCGCCCCAGGGTGTCTTCGCCCGCCAGTCGTTGTAGAAATAGATCCCGCCCATGTCATTCTTGCTCCAGCCGTCGAACTGCCACAGGTGCAGGTCGCCCGGACCGAAATGGTTGTAGACCACATCCACCAACACGGCCAGACCCAGTTTGTGCGCCTCATCCACGAATTTCCGGAATTCCCGCGGCTTCCCGTAGTCGCTCTCGACCGCAAAAATGTGCGCCGGGTTGTATCCCCACGAGTACCCGCCCGCGAACTCGGCCAGCGGCATGATCTCGATCACGTTCACGCCCAGGTCGCGCAGATAGGGCAGGTGCCGGATCGCCCCGGTGAGTGTGCCGGGTCCGTCCTCCCCCTCCTCCTTGCCGAACGTGCCGATGTGCAGCTCGTAGATGATCATCTCGTTCATCGGCGGCGGTGTGAACGACACCATGCCGGCGTTGCTTTTCGGGTCACGGATAATGGTATTGCCCGTTGAGTTGGTCACGCACCGCGCCCGCGGGTCGATGCGCATCAGCTCCCGGTCGCCGTTGAGAATGCGGTACAGGTACTCGTCGCCGGCCTTCGCCCCGACAATATCGGCCACCCACACCCCGTTCTTCCTGGCGGTCATGGGATGCGCTGTTTTATCCCAGTCGTTGAATGTGCCGACCACATAAACCTCATCGGCATGCGGCGCCCAGACCGAAAACCGGCACCCTTTTTTGTACAGCTGCGCACCTCTGACCTTAATGGAACTCATGTCGCACCTCTGAATTAATAAATGCTGTCACATAATTAATAAATGCTGTCACATAAAGTTACCAAAAGTCCCGATATTACCAATTTTCCAGATATGACGTATCTCTCAGTTGAACAGCTATCCAAATCGTACGGACTCAAACCGCTTTTTGAGGATCTGACATTCGGGATTTCGCGGGGCGACAAAACCGCGCTGGTGGCGCCCAACGGCACGGGCAAGTCTACCCTGCTCCGGGTCATCGCCGGCATGGAACCGCCCGACAGTGGCCGTATGACCATCCGAAACGGCATCCGCGTCGGTTTCCTGGAACAGGAGCCGCGTCTGGAAGCGCACCGCACCATCCGCGAATGCCTGTTCCGCGGTCACAGTGATACGGCCGCCGTGATACGCCAGTACGAGGAGGCCGTCCGGGCCCAGTCGCGCGAAGTGACCGACGCCACCCGCCGGGTCTACGACGATGCCCTGTCCGCCATGAACGCCGCCAACGCATGGGACTACGAGGAGCGCATGCAGCAGATCCTGGGCAAACTCGACATCCACGACACCGACCGGCCCGTTTCCACCCTCTCCGGCGGGGAGCGAAAGCGCGTGGCCCTGGCATTTGTGCTGCTGGACCAGCCCGACCTCCTGCTGCTCGACGAGCCCACCAACCACCTGGACGTGGACATGATCGAGTGGCTGGAAAACCACCTCTCCCGCAGCACCGCCACCCTGCTCATGGTCACCCACGACCGCTACTTCCTGGACCGCGTCTGCAACCAGATCATCGAAATCGACCAGGGCAAGCTCTACCACCACCGCGGCAACTACTCCTGGTACCTGCAGAAGAAGGCCGAGCGGCAGGAAGTCGAAAAAATCTCGGCCGGCAAGGCATCGCAGCTGCTCAAAAAGGAAATCGAGTGGATGCGGCGTTCGCCCAAAGCGCGCACCACCAAATCGAAATCACGCATCGCCGCCATCGACGAAACCGCCGAGCGCGCGAAACAGGGTCCGGCCGGACCCGATCTGCGCCTCGAGGTCTCCATGCAGCGCATGGGCAAGAAGATCCTGGAGCTGCGCGGTATCCACAAACGCTTCGGCGACACGGTCATACTGGAGGATTTCAGCTACACATTCAGCCGCGGGGAGCGCATCGGCATCATCGGCCGCAACGGCACGGGCAAATCCACCTTCCTGCGCCTGCTCACCGGCGAAGAACCCGCCGACTCCGGGGGCATGGATAAAGGCAGCACCGTCGTTTTCGGCCACTACCGCCAGCAGGGGCCGGAGCTCGACGACACCATGCGCGTGATCGACGCGGTCACCGAGATCGCCGAGGTGATCACCCTCTCCAACGGCCGGCGCATCTCTGCCTCGCAGTTCCTGGAGCATTTCATGTTCCCCCCGAAGATGCAGTACACCCCCATCGGCAAGCTCAGCGGCGGCGAACGGCGCCGGCTCGGACTCATGATGGTGCTGGTCCGAAACCCCAACTTCCTGATCCTCGACGAGCCCACAAACGATCTGGACCTCGACACGCTCACGCGGCTTGAGGATTTCCTGCAGGATTTCGGCGGATGCCTGATCATCGTCTCCCACGACCGCTTCTTCATGGAGAAACTGGTGCAGCATTACTTCGTTTTCGAGGGGGACGGGACCGTCCGGGGCTTCCACGGCACCTGGCGGGAGTACCGCGAGGAGCAGCTGCGTCGCGAGGCCGAAAAGAAGGAACGGGTGGATGCGGACCGTAAAGGTGCGGCGCATGGCGGGGACACATCCACCAGTAAAAAATCCACTCAAAAAGGCCTTTCCTTTAAGGAGCGCAAGGAATTTCAGCGGTTGGAGAAGGAAATTGCCGCTCTGGAGGAGGAGCGTGCGGGGTTGGAAGCTGAGCTGTCTGGCGGCTCCCTTGAATACGAAGAGCTCCGCGAAAAATCCGAAAGGTACGGAAGTCTCGGGGAGCTCATCGATGAAAAAAGCGAACGCTGGCTGGAACTGGCCGAGCGCGATCAGTAGCGCTCAGCAGCAGTACGTGCCAGGCGGTTTAGGGTACGGAAAATCCGGGGCGGTTCCGAGTCCGGAAAATCCGCAGCGGGGCCGAACTTAGCGAATCTGCCTATTCCACCGGCACCGCAAGATGGCGCAGCGCAGCGGGGAATCTGCCGCGCGGACGCTCACCGGCTACCTGCTTCTCAGCTTGGCGGAAGCCGAAACCATTGCCAAAATAGTACTCTTCGTATGCGTCAAAGCCGGCCATGATCACAAAGTCGTCTTTAATTTCGTAGTTCATGCCAAGTACGCCAACGTCGATGTACCAGATATCATCTTCTGACAGACCGGAGTAGATATTGCGGTTGAATGTATGGTTTCGGGTGTTTCCGGCGAGCAACATACCGTTATCAATCCAGTCATCATCCAGTTCAATCTGCAGGAATGCGATGAACCCGGTCGGATCGGCCGAGGTGGTCCAACTCATGGTGTAATTGGATGAGAGATCGAAATCATCCGGGAAATTGGCCTGGATGACAGAAGGAATGGAAAGGGAACCGGAACGTGTGTTTCCGTCCACCTGGAGTGCATAAGTAAAGCTCTGACCGGGCAAGAGGTCAAGATCAGCAAAATAGTATCTGCCAAAACTGGACAAGGAAACGTTATTTCCGTCAATTTGGAGAGTGACAGTCTGATGGTTTTCCACGATAATCATGGACAGGTATGCATCAAACTCACCATCCCATTCTTCAACGGACATGATAAGGAAGGATACATTCTCATTCATAAGTCCATCAAGTGGGAATTCACCGGGATCAAGCCCGCCGTTGCCATTATCGTCGTCATCATCGCTGCAGGCAAAAACCGTCAGTGACAGGATCAGCAGCATGCTTATAATCGTCTTTGCTTGGGTCATAATGTCCGTTTCTTGTTAGGGTTACTCTCTGTTTTTGGATGCTCCGGGATGATGCCTACGGCATGGGAAGCGCCCGGCCACCCGTTGCACAATTGAATAATAACCAAACATTTTCAATAAAGAAATGGACGAATTGCCGGTAACCGCGTATCCGACCTTGCCGCGCTGAACGGCGGGTTTTCTGATCATCCCGCATCCGGGGCTGCTATGCTGACCGGCAGGTTCCCGGCAATATCGCACCTGGCCCATCCGCGCTTATTAGTATTCCTGGTTTTCAGTAGGATTCCATGGGTTCACAATGGCCACCCCGGATGGCTGAATGTCCCTGGTATTCCTTGTCACAACCGTCGCATCATGAACCAGTGCCGTTGATGCAATAAGGGCGTCAATTGCCGGGATGGGAGTTCCCTTCCTCTCGCACCCGGCGAGTACTTCTCCCCATTTTTTTACTTCTGCCATTGAAATATCAGGGATCCTGTTTCGGAATCGCTGCCTCAGATCATTGTCGACCCAGTGCATGAGTTCCGCTTTTTTCTTCGATGCAGACAGTTTTTCAACGCCCTTCACCAGTTCCCCGAATGCAATGACGCTCAGGTACATATCGGACTCATAATGACTGGAAAACCAGGATACAATATTCCGGTCCGGATTCTTTTACTGAGTTCAGAGGTGCAGCAGATATCGATAAGAAAACTCATAAGGATATGTCACGTGCTGGTGATTTGTCCCTGTTTGTGTCCAGCTCCACCGAAGCAAGGGGCGAAGTCTGGAAAAATTCAACGAGTGAGCTGCCGGGTGGATTGAGCCTGTGATAATCTTCCATGGAAAGGACCACAACGTTCTCCTTGCCATGTTTGCTTACAAACTGGGGACCTTCTTCGGTTGCCTTGCGCACCACTTCACTGAACCGGTTCTTTGCATCCTGTAATTGCCACTTTTTGATCTTCATATCGCTGTAATCTGTCTTGCCACTTGTTGATATTCATATGGATATATTCTGGCTAGACTGTCTAGCTTATATATATCGATAGCCTGACAAATGAAATAATATTGTTGTCCCGCAGGAAACAGCGGACTTGTGGTCATCCCTCTCAAGGTTCAATCGAATCAGCGAGAAGCAACTTATTCACGATGGCTCAAGAGCGTCAAGGGTTTTTCTGCGCCTTCAGTTGTCTGCACTTGCGGCACGGCCTCACCGGATCAGGGTCATGCGCCGGGTCAGGGTGTGTCCGGATGCGCTCAGCCGGTACAGGTAGATT
>SKNT01000045.1 GCA_007120385.1 Balneolales bacterium | reverse complement strand
GGAAATTCGGCTTGCGCTTCTCGATATAGGCGTTTTTTCCTTCCTGGCCTTCCTCGCTCATGTAGTAGAGCAGGGTCGCGTTGCCGGCCAGCTCCTGGATGCCCGCCTGTCCGTCAACGGCTGCATTGAAGGCCGATTTCAGGCAGCGGATGGCTATCGGGCTTTTTTCGAGAATCTCCTGCGCCCAGGCAACGCCCTCGGCCTCAAGCCGGTCCACCGGAACCACCTTGTTCACCAGGCCCATTTTTTCGGCCTCATCGGCATTGTACTGCCGGCATAAATACCAGATTTCCCGCGCTTTTTTCTGCCCGACGATGCTCGCCAGGTAGCTCGAGCCAAATCCACCGTCAAAACTGCCTACTTTGGGCCCGGTCTGACCGAAAACGGCATTCTCAGCCGCAATGGTGAGGTCGCAGATCACATGGAGCACATGCCCGCCGCCGATGGCATATCCCGCCACCAGCGCGATCACCGGCTTGGGCATCGAGCGGATCAGCCGCTGCAGGTCCAGCACGTTGAGGCGCGGCACACCATCGTCGCCGACATACCCCGCCTCACCGCGGATCTTCTGGTCGCCGCCGGAGCAGAACGCGTACTTGCCGTCCTTTGCCGGACCCTCGCCCGTCAGCAGCACCACGCCTATCTCGCTGTCCTCACGCGCATCGGCAAACGCCTCGTACATCTCGAAAATGGTTTTCGGACGGAAGGCATTGCGGATCTCAGGCCGGTTGAACGCAATGCGAGCGATGCCGTCCATCTTTTTATAAGTAATGTCTTCGAATTCTTTTACGGTTTTCCAGTTCATATCGATTTGAAGTAAGGATTGTGCGAATGGTTACAGGTGTCACAGTCATTTCAGGCAAGGCCTGCGATCTGCTCACCCGGTAAAAATTTGTTTGCTCAGAAAATCGTTCAGCGCCACCGCGTATTCCGCCGGATGGTCCAAATGGACGCGGTGGGCGGCCCCCTGGATAACGACATGCCGCGCATCGGCAAGCTGTGTTTTCATACGGTCTGAAATATCGCAAAATTTCGCATCGGATGCTCCGGTAATCAGCAGCACCGGCATGCGGATCAGTCCCAGCCGATCCCAAACCGGCGGCATCACACCCGTGCCAAAATCCTCCAGCCATTTTGCCATGATTTCGGGATCCTGATTGCGCTGGATCCGGCGGATAAGGGACTCTGGCTGAGATTTCGAGGATCTATTAGGTTTAAAAAGCGGATTCCGGTCCCACTCATCCAGAAACTTCGCGAAATCCTGCCGTATCAGCTCCGCCTTCCGTAAATCACTCGCCCTGCGCTCGTTCCGCTGCTCCGGATCCGTGATCCCGGCCATCGTGCTTTCCAGGATCAGACCGTCCACCGACTCGGCATGACGTGTCGCCAGGCTTAGCGCCAGACGTCCGCCCATACTGTACCCCAGCAGCACGAGGGGAGAACCGGACCCGGTCCGGATCCTATCGAGCGTTTTCCGCAGCCCGGCGACGAGCGAATCCGCATCCAACCGGGAATCAGCATCTGTTCGCGACGTTTCACCCTTCTGTGCCGGCGGATCCAACCGAGATGCTGCATCAAACTGTGCGGACTCATCAACCGGCGACTTCGAATCCGATTGTGCAGGTTCACCCACCCGTGCCGATGAACCGAAACGCTGGTTAGAATCCGGATATTTCACCGGGCTAATATCCACCGTGACGGGCCGGCTGGTCTTGCCAAGCTCAGGCATCAGGTGCCGGAACTGCTCGCCGCTGCCCAGGAAGCCGTGGAGTAGCACAAGGATCGGCTTGTTGGAGATGCCCTCATCAAACCGGGTCACGTGGAATTTAAGCCCGCTGTGGCGGATCGTTTCCGTTGATTTGAGCCTGAATGTGCTGTGCATGGCCGGTCAGATCGACGATCGCAGCTTCATGGATGCATCCGTGTGGGTGCGGCACTCCAGAATGGCCGTACGATGCGCCATCAGGGTTTTCCATGCCGTTTCAAGGGTGGATGGGGTTTCGGCCAGCGCATACGGGATGCCGTGCGCACGGGCGATGTCCTGCAGATCCACCTGCTGCGGTGTTTCGAAGTAGTCGATGAATGCGGGATCTTCGGTGTCCAGGGGGAGCATCCGGAAGATGGTCCCGCCGCGGTTGTTGAGCACGATGATTTTGAGCGGCACGTCTCTGGACATCAGGTTGTTCAGCGCGCCGGTATCGTGCAGGAAAGCCAGGTCGCCGGTGAAGAGAACCACCGGTTTGCTGCGAGCCAGGGCTGCGCCGATGGCCGTGGATGTGACCCCGTCGATGCCGCTGGCGCCGCGGTTGACCAGCAGCGGAAGCTTCTGGACGGCCTCCTCCGGACCGAATTGCAGGTAATCCCGGATGGGGAAAGAGTTGGATACGGCCACAAGGGTTTCGGGCTCATGTGCCAGGAGCGGGAGGAGCGAGTCGTACACGTGGCCGTCCGTCAACCGGGACTCCGCCAGCAAGCGTTCGATCTGACTATGGACGGCCTGGCTGAGTGCATCGGCCCAAAGTGTGGCGTATGATGCCTGAGTGCCGGAATTCCCCGCAGGTGCCGTATCCGGATCTGGATCAGGTTTGTCACCTTTCCGGCTATCAACAGTGAAATCGTAGTCGGCCGGGGAACCGTCCACATGGTGCGTGGCGGAAAGGGAGGCGTCCGGGTGGTCCGGATGGTCACCGAAAACAACCTGAGGCACGTTCCATCCCGCCAACGTCTCAAGCGTGGCCCGGTGGACCGGGTCGCCGCCGGCGCGCAAAACCAGGTCGGGCGCCAGATCGGCGCGCTTTTTGGGATCCTGAAGGACCAGCGAATGCCGGTTCAGGAAAATCCCTTCTGATCCAAAATCTCCCGATCCGATGTTTTCAGATTCAATGCCTCCCGATCCGGCACCTCCCGATTCGTTCAGCACCGGGATGCCGTTTCGATGGCAGAATTCGAATAATGATCCGGACCGGCGCAGTTCGGGGCCGATGACCGCAAGGATCCGGCTGCTGCCGGCCAACAGGTCGCGCAAGGCACTGGGAAGGGAGCGCGGGGTTTCGGGCAGCGTCGTCGGCTGGGAGACAGGGTGGATGTGTCCAACGGGGTGGTTGGTTGTATCCCGACTGTGCGTTACATTCGCCCGGTACTGTTCCCGGTACTCCGCGATCGTTTCGGCGTCGGGCTCCAGCGGTTTGCGGAAGGGCAGGTTCAGGTGGACCGGTCCGCCGCGGCTCACCGCGTAGTGCACCGCCTGCCATCCGAGCCGCAAGATGCGGCGGAAATCCCCGTCGGCGTCCACAGGTTCGCCGGCATCGAAAAAGAAGACGGGATAGTCGCCGAAAAGCTTTACCTGGTCGATGGTCTGCGATGCGCCGGTGGCCCGCAGGGCGGGGGGACGGTCGGCCGAAAGCACGACGAGCGGCGTGCCCGACATGCGCGCTTCCACCACGGCCGGCAGGGCATTGGCCACGGCCGTGCCCGATGTGCACACAAACAGGGCCGGGGCGGGTTGAGTAGCGGGCACTTTACCTGCGCCAAGCGCCATGAACGCCGCTGAGCGCTCGTCGAGCACGGAATGGCACCGGATCCCGTGGTGGTGCACCAATGCAAGTGTAAGCGGTGTGGAGCGGGAACCGGGGCTGATGAACGCCTCGCGAACGCCGTGGCGCCAGAGCGCATCCACCAGATGAAAACACCATTTCAGGGACAGTGCGGCGCGATCACTCGGTGGCATATTCCAGTCCTTTTTGCATGGGCAGGAATTTGAGCCGCGTCTCTTCCCACTCGGTTTCGGGATCGGAGTCCTCGACGATTCCGCATCCTGCGAAGAACTGGATGTGTTTGCGGCGGATCAGGCCGCTGCGGATGGCCACGGAGAACTCGGCGCGCCGGTTGGTGTTGAACCAGCCGATGGGCCCGGCGTACCAGCCACGCTCAAACTGCTCAAGTTCCTGGATGTGGTGCAGGGCCCCGGACTCCGGATATCCCCCCACGGCCGGGGTGGGATGCAACCGCGCGACGATGTCCACGGCGTTCATCTCATTGGAGAGCGACGCGGCCACCGGGGTGCACAGATGCTGCACATTGGCGTACTTCTTTATAACCGGACGCGGGGCATGTTCCAGCGAATCGGTGATACCGTCGAGTTTTTCCCGGATCGAATCCAGCACATAGGCATGCTCCTCGCGATCCTTGGCGCTGTCCAGCAGCTTTTTTTCGTTGATCGCATCCTGGGTGGCCGTGAGCCCGCGCGGCATACTTCCCGCCAGGGCCTCGGTCTTCACGTACGACGATTGCAACGAAAGCAGCTTCTCGGGCGTACTGCCAAGGAACGTAGCTTCACCGTTGAGCTGGTACATGAAAGAGTAGCAGGAGGGATATTCCTTACGGAGAAAATGGACCAATTTTGTGCTGGAAACTTTGTTTTCAGTTCGCAGGCGAAGGTCGCGGGCAATGACGATTTTGCGATAGATCTTGTCGCGGATGCCCTCCCTGGCCAACTGCACGTTGTTTATCCACCGAAGCCGTTCGTGGTTCGATTCCAGCCGTACTATGTTCTTGCCGGGACCGGAATAATTCTGAAGGATGCGGCTGCGCTCCAGGTTGGCACTCAGCCGTTCGATGAAATCATGAATCCAGTGGTTGAACCAGTCGCGGATCTCATTCAGCGTATCCCCGGCATTCCATGGCCGGGTGATATTGATCATGGAAAACTGTCCGTCCCGGACCAGAAACCACTCGGGCAGGAAAAAAGAGGCGTTTCCCAGCGGACTCCAGGCACCCGTGAGCGGCTGGTCAAAAAATGAAAACCCGCCTACAAGGTGCGCACCGGCCATACTATGGCTGATCTCGCTGAAATGGCTCACTTTGGAAAGCAGCGAATTGGCCTGCGCCGACACCTTCTCGAAACGGTTGCTGCCGGAGTTCTTGATCAGGGCTACGCGATTGCCGGCGGCAACGGCCATCTCATGATCGGGGCGCTCCCAGAAAAAACGGGTGCCGTTGGAGTCGCCGTTAAGCTCAAGCACGGCAAGCGGATCAATGTTCTCGAAAGGGATGCAGAGTGTCAGAAATCCGGATTCATTCTGCACCCGGGTGTTTTCTAAAAACCTGACAAAACGGTCGGACTCCACCAGCGCATCCATAAAGGTAGCCGGGGCAGTGGAAATTTTCTCGATATGGTCCGACATATTGTATTTCTGATATCCAAAAAGAAAGAGTTGCCGGTATTACATGGCGTCATCGACCTCGCCGACCTCATAGGGATTCTGGATCCCGTAATCCCTCGGGTCGAAATCAGCCAGTTTGAAAAAGTGGTTCCACGCCTCCTCGCTGCAGCCGTTCTCATCCACCCAGCTGATGTGACTCTGCTTGATCAGGCCCACGATCCGCTTGGCATATTCCAATCGTTGTTGTTCATCCCGGATGCGCGGGACGGCTTCGATCATCAAATCAAGATTGAGTCCGCAATCATAGTCCGCGGGCTTTCGTTTTGGGAGAAACATACGCAAGTTCTTAATTGTTAATAATTATGCCACAATATAGTATCTTTCGCTGTCAGAAACATCAGTGGCAGAAAAGGACGTAATCCCTGATGTATTGGCCGTCAGAAGATAAGGCGGCAGGATTTGCCTGACAATATCACACATTCTTAAAACGTAGCAACCATGTGGTACAGTTCCATAATTGAGACCGTAGGCAATACGCCGCTGGTCAAACTTCAAACGGTCAACAAAGGGCAGCCCGGAACGCTGCTCGCCAAAGTCGAGTATTTCAATCCCGGCCACAGTGTGAAGGACCGCATCGCCCTCAAGATGATTGAAGACGCGGAAAAAAGCGGCAAGCTCAAGCCGGGCGGCACCATCATTGAAGGCACATCCGGCAACACCGGCATGGGACTGGCGCTGGTGGCGGCCGTGAAAGGGTACAAATGCGTCTTCACCACCACGGACAAACAGAGCATGGAGAAGGTCAACCTGCTGCGCGCCCTGGGCTGCGAAGTGCAGATCTGCCCGACCAACGTTGAGCCCGACGACCCGCGCAGCTACTATTCGGTGGCAAAACGGCTCAGTGAGGAGATTCCCAACTCGTTCTATCCCGACCAGTACAACAATCTGAGCAACAAACAGTCCCACTACGAAACCACCGGCCCTGAAATCTGGGAGCAGACCGAAGGCAAGGTGACCCATTTCGTGGCCGGCATCGGCACCGGCGGCACCATCAGCGGCGCGGCGCAGTTCCTCAAGGAGAAAAACCCTGATATAACCATCATCGGGGTGGATGCGGTTGGCTCCATTTTCAAATCCTACTTCGAGACCGGCGAGTTCGACAAGCGCCACATTGCCCCGTACTTGACCGAGGGAATCGGTGAGGACATCATCCCGGCCAATGTGGACTTCGAGCTGATCGACGAGATCATCCAGTGCCCGGATCGCGAGGCGTTTGTCACAACACGCAAACTGGCCCGGCGCGAGGGGCTGTTCGTCGGCGGATCGTGCGGCTCGGCGGTTTGGGGCGCCCAGCAGTACATCAAAAAGAACCCGCTGAAACCCGACGATGTGGTGGTCATCCTGCTGCCGGACAGCGGTACGCGCTATGTCTCCAAATTCTACAGTGACGAGTGGATGCGCACTAACGGTTTCATGGATGAGGAGGAACGCCCGGAACTGGAGGAGGTGATCACACTGCGCGGCATGGGTGAGCGTGACCTGATCACCGTCGACCGCAACGAGACACTTGAAAAAGCCATCCAGCAGATGAATCGCCACAATATTTCGCAATTGCCGGTCATATCTGCAGACAAGGTTGTGGGAAGTCTTACCGAGACCCGGATCCTGACCCTGCTGATGGAGTCTTCGGATGCCAGAAACCGCAAAGTGGGCGATGTCATGGACGAACCGTTTCCAATTGTCGCCGCAGACTTGAAAGTTGATCAGATATCCCGGATGTTGTCAAAGGGTTTGGCAGCGGTCATGGTTCGGCTGGAAGACGGCCGCCATACCATTGTGACCCGGAGCGATCTTATCTACGCCCTGGCGGCAACCAGTGACGGTGCATGGGAATAAACGGCCATCACAGGCGTAATTACGATATAAAAAGCACAAACAAACATCACGAATCAGCTACTATCATGGACAAGAGCAAAGAAAAAAAAATGGAAATTGAGCTGACAAGGGAGGAGGCTCCGGGTACGTATTCCAATCTGGTGATGATCACGCACTCACCTTCCGAGTTTGTCTTTGATTTCATCGCGATCATGCCCGGCCTTACCAAGGCCAAGGTGATGAAGCGCATGGTGCTCACACCGGAGCATGCCAAACGTTTTTCGAAGGCGCTTCAGGACAATATCCGACGTTACGAAGAGCTCCACGGAGAAATCCAGACGCGGGGCAAGCACGATCCCCAGCAATCCATCAGTTACAGGGGGCCGCTGCCGGAAGCGTGAGCCTTCTATTTCCTGGCTGTCAGCAGCAGCAGGATGGCTATCACAAAAAAGAGGGCATGGGGCAGTATGGCGGCATGAACGGGATCCATGGCACCGCTGTACCCGAATGGTTCGAAAAGCTTCATCAGGGCCAGGTAGAGAAAACTGATGACGAGCCCGGCTGCAATGTGTACGCCACGCCCACCCCGGCGCCTGACCGATGCAATGGCCACACCGATGATGGTAACCGTAATTATGGCAAAGGGGTAGCTGAGTTTTCCGTAAAACTGGACGGTGGGCATGGCTATGCCCCCGGCCCCGCTTCGTTCGATGGAAGCCAGGTAACCGCGGATCTCCGGATAGGTAAGCTGATATACGTCGGATGAGGTGCGTCCGAAATCCCGCGGGTAGAGGTTCAGTGTGGTATCCCGCCTGTCAAAAGTGATTTTCTCGAACCCGCGTTCATTGTAGCGGGTGATGGTCCCGTTGATCAGCTCCCACTTCCCCTTTTCCGCATTCCATGCCATGCGTCCAAGTTCCATGGTCTCAACCAGTTTGTTGTCATCAAAAGTGTAGAATGTCACGCGATAGCCGATATCCTGCCGGATGTCAAAGTAGTTGACCAGCATGAGCCGGTCGGGCGATTCCTGGCGGTAAATGCGGTTGCGGTCAATCCGCTCCGTCCGCTTCATGATGAATTTCTGCTCAAATTCAGCCCGTATCGCGTTGGACTTGGGCACTACGTATCCATCCAGATAGCTGATGCTTGCCGCAACGATGATGGCAAACACGAGGTAGGGGGCCAGCAGCCGGTACAGGCTGATGCCAGCCGCCCGGAGTGCGACAATCTCAAGCCGGTTGGCCATCTGCCCGGTCAGCCAAAGGCACGAGGCAAAGACGGCCACCGGGGAAACCAGACGGATCATCTCGGGGATGTAGTTCAGATAGTACTCGGACCATATTTCACTCAGAGTGGCGCCGCGATCAGAAAAATCTCCGCTGTTCTCGGAAAAATCGATTATGATGAAAATGAAAATGAGCAGACCGGTCACAAAGCCGGTGAGCACCAGCATGCGTGAGAAAATGAATTTGTCAATGGTTTTTAACATGAATGGATTCCCTGGTCGCAACGTTGTGCTATCTCCGGTATGTCACGGTGTACATCAGTAGCAGTCCGGCCAATGCAATGGTGATATTGCCGAACCACATCCCCATGAACGGTGAAATGAACATCCGGTCCGCAAGCTTCTCGCCCTGGATGATACTGATCCAGTAGTAGGTAAACAAAACGGTACTGATGATGGCATGAATGCCCATGTGGCCCTTTCTGACCAGCAGTCCCAGCGGAGCGCCGATCATGGCAAACAGCAGGCATCCGATGGGGATGGACACTTTTTTGTGAACTTCCACCATGAAACGGGCAATGCGTTCTTCCCGCCATTGCAGGTTGTTGATCAGATTGTCTGCAGATGCCTGCGTATTGCGCATTTGCGTGGTGGCTCTGAGTGTCACCTCCCGCTGGTCCTGCAGCGACTCCAACAGCGCGAGCGCTTTGTAGGGAGGGTCATCGACCGGCGGCAAATCGTATTCACCCCTTCGCCGGGAAACCGAGGCTTCTATTGTTTCGGAATAGTCCTCACGCTGCGCCAGATATTCGCTGTCGCGGTCTGGCGGTTCGGCGGGCGGTGTTATCTCGTCCTCTCCCAGAAGTGTGATATGTGACTGATGCAGGGAGTGCTTGAAATGACGGATCTCCCGGTCAATGTCGCTCCTGAGCGAGTCCACCACGGCCAGCATGGCCTGCGCCCGCATGGACCGCCCGTCCCGGCGGCGGTCTTCCGGATTGGTGCGAGAGAACATCAGATCCGACAGGTCGAAGGTAATGCGGTAGGATTCGAATGCGGTCTCTTCATGGATGAGGTTCGCCGTACTTCGTCCGCGCTGCAGATAGCGCATGATGGTGCCGTCATAAAGGTGCAGCGTAAGATTCATATGCCGTTCATCGCTTTCCAGGAACCCTTTTTTTGCCTTTATAACCGCCCGGTCGCGCCCCTGCTCCGGATTCTGGAACAAGGTCACATCGTACAGTGAGTCGCTTTCCGAAGGGATTTCCCTGACAAGGAACGTATAGCCGGTAATGCCCTCGTAGAAAATATTCTCCTGCAGGTCAAACCCGGGCTTCTTCATGCGAATGTCCAGGAACAGCGCCCGGGCCTTGTAATTGGCCTCCGGAAGCACCTCATTGGAGAACCAGCCCAGAAATACGGTGAATATAAGCGCCATGACCAGCGAAGGCCGCATGATGCGGAACGGGTGAACGCCTGCCGCCCGGACTGCCGTGTACTCGTTCTGCTCGGAAAATTTTCCGTAGGCCATCAGCGACGCGGCAAGTATGGTCATCGGAACGGCCAGCACCACCATGTAAGCCAGATTGACCATGATCAGTTCCAGTATCACGATCAACGGAATGCCCTTTCCGATCAGATGGTCCATGAACTGGATCAGAAACTGCATGAGCAGCAGAAACATAATGGTGACGAAACAGAAAATGAACGGTCCCGCATGTCGTTTCAGCAGGTCGCGCTCAATGCTGCCCGGAGCCAGTTTTTTTAGAAAGTCAATCACCATTAGTGAATAAAAAACCCGCAGGTACGTTAGGATTTTGAAACGGCTTTTCTGAATAACGAAAAAATATGACAATTCTGTCGAATCTTGCCAAGAAAATCATAATCAGGCATTGATTCCTTCTGTCGTGGGCCATAATTTGCACTTCTGTATCCAGTTAACCCTCACCCAACAAACAGCCGGCCTATTACCCATCTGTTACCGTTTGCTTGAACATACCATAATTTTTTGTAACCGGGTTATATAGCGTTTTCATTCCTTGCAATTAGTAACGGTTCGTACTGGATTAACAGGCCTTGTGCTTCTGCTGGCTGTATTATGCATGCCCCTGCCGGTCTCTGCCCTGGAGCCGGATACGCTCGCCGAGCCGTTGCCCGACAGCAGGATCAACCCCGCTGCCATGGCTCAAATGGGGGTGGATGCGGATACCGTTGCACCCCGGGCCGATACCCTCCGCCTGCCGGGTCCCCGTTCGGGGCATATGACCAATCCGTTTCCTCGCCGCCGTTCACAGCTGGTCGAAATCAGTTTCCCCGCCGACCAGGTTGTGATCACACTCGACTCTCTTGGATACTACACCGCGCAGCGAACCATCGTTGACGTACCTGCCGGCTTTTCGCGAAGTATGGATTTCGCCACTTTTTCAGAGTTGAGTTTCAGGCACAGGATGCATTCCAACTGGAAAAAGCTGGTGGATGAGAACCGCCGGCAGCGCGACGCACGCCGGGGACTGCTCGATTTCACCCTCGATCTTCCGGTGGGCGAACGCTCCGCTTTCACTACCATCTTCGGCCGGCCGGAAGTCAACCTGCGCGTTACCGGCACGGCGAACATGAACGTAGGGGCCTCCATCCAGGAGACCGAAAACCCGTCGCTGCCTCCCGATCAGCAGCGCACCGTGAACCCGACCTTCGACCAGAACCTGCGGCTCAACATCCAGGGAACCATCGGCGACAAGCTGACCATCCGCACCGACTGGGATACCGAACGCACATTCGATTTCGAGAACCGCCTGAGCATCCGATACCAGGGATACGAGGACGAGATCCTGCAGAGCATCGAAATGGGGAACGTCTCCATGCAGACCGGCAACTCGCTGATCCGGGGCGGAAGCGCGCTTTTTGGCATCAAGTCCGAGGCCAAATTCGGTCCGCTCAGCCTTACTTCCGTCATCTCACAGCAGGAGGGACAGGGCAATACCCAGACCATCACCGGAGGCGCGCAGGAAAGCCGGTTTGAGATTCGGCCGGCCTCCTATGACAACGACCGGCACTTTTTCCTTGACTTCTACGCACATCAGGAGTTTGAAAATGCCATGTCGGACCCCATCACCGCCACCCAGATGTTTCAGATTCAGGAAGTCGAAGTTTACGTGCTGAACACATCCTCCCAGGAGCGTCCCAACCAGGTGCGTGCAGCAGCGCTGGTGGACCTTGGCGTGGTTCAGCAGGGCGACCGGTTCCTGCGGCCCAATCAGGACGGTGACGCATTCGACGAAAACCTGCTGAATCAGTTCCGCGATCCCGGTGAAACCCCGTCGGCATCGGACTTCGGCGTCTCCTCCGATGAGTTCGTGGAAGGGAACTTCGAACTGCTGGAAGAGAACAGGGATTATGTTATCAATGAGACATACGGGTATATATCGCTGGAGTCGCGTCTCGGAGCCAACCAGGCCCTGGCCATCGCCTACACCTATCGCGACGTGGATGGCAGCGTCGTGCGGGTGGGGGATGTCAACACCGGTGACGGCCGGCGCCTGTTCCTCAAGCTGCTAAGACCGTCCTACATAACCTCGAGCAGCTCTGCATGGGTCCTGACCATGAGAAATATCTACAATCTCAATGCAACCGGGCTGACCCCTGAAAATTTTGATGCCGAAATCGTTTTTGACGGTGCCAATA
Organism: Balneolales bacterium; assembly: GCA_007120385.1. Classification (GTDB taxonomy): domain Bacteria; phylum Bacteroidota; class Rhodothermia; order Balneolales; family Natronogracilivirgulaceae; genus SKNL01. The sequence continues at coordinate 5,871 of SKNT01000045.1, read as the reverse complement.
CGCAGCAGACCAACCTGCCCGGGCTCGGAAACGTACTCATGCAGGATTTCGGCCTGGACCGTGTCAACTCCCAGCAGCAGCCCAATCCCAACAATCAGATCGACTTCGGCACCGGAACCCTGGATGCCGTGCGCGGCCGTATTATTTTCCCCTATCTGGAGCCCTTCGGTCAGCGCATCATTGACATCTATCAGGCCAGCGGCCTTCCACAGGCTCAGATCGAGGAGAACATCGACCGGTACGCTTTCCCCGAACTCTACACCAACACCCAGCAGAATGCGCGTCAGATCGGCCGGAACAATCTCTTCATGATCACCGGAATAAGCCAGGGGATGGTGCAGGACAGCTACAACCTGGGTTTTGCATTGGTGGAAGGATCGGTCAGGGTCCGCGCAAACGGTGTGGAGCTTACGCAGGGGGTGGATTACGAGGTGGATTACAATATCGGCAATATTGTGATCACCAACAGCCGGTACCTGCAGTCCGGACAGGAGATTGTCATCGACTACGAAAGCAACCAGATGCTCCAGATCCAGCAGACCACCTTTGCCGGACTGCGTGCCGAATACCGGGTCAACGACAACATCCGCTTTGGCAGCACATGGTTCACGCTCCGGGAGCGTCCGTTGCAGGACAAGATCCCGGTGGGCGATGAACCGATCAACAACTCCATTATCGGTTTTGACGGCTCTGCGGAATTTGATGCGCCATGGATGACCCGCGCCATCAACTGGCTGCCGCTGCTGCAGACCCGTGCCGATTCCGATATCCGCATCAGCGGTGAATTTGCCCAACTCAGGCCCGATGTGGCCCAGACCCGTGCGGTTTCCAGGGCTATGGACAGGGGGGAACTCTATCCCGATGAAGAGCGCGGTCTCTCGTTCATCGACGACTTCGAAGGCTCCAAGACAAGCGTTAATTTCCTGAGTCCGGGCAGGTGGCATCTGGCCGCCGCCCCGCATGCCGTTCCCGGTTTCGATTTCAACATGGACGTGGAAGACAACAGCACGGATGCCCGAATTGCACGCTCCGACCTGCGAGGCAAATTCTCCTGGTACATGATTCCGGTCAACATCGGCCGCATCACCGATGCCGCGCGTACCCCGGAAAGCCTTCCCATATCGGTTTCCGACGTATTCCCCAACCGTGAAGTGTTGCGGCAGGAAGATCGCCTGCAGACCCTCGACATCCACTACAATCCCAGGAAACGGGGTCCCTACAACTACAACCCCAACCTGCGCGACCTTCTTGAATACCGTCCGGAAGACACCTGGGGCGGCATGACGGCCGTATTGCCCAGCGGACTCGACAACCTCCGCCAGAACAACATTGAATTCCTCGAATTCTGGGTGCAGCCGCTGCTGCCCGATGGTGCTCCTCCGGGCAGCGTGAATCCGGACGATTATAACGGTAAGATATATATTGACCTGGGCCTGGTCTCCGAAGACGTGATCCCTAACAACACCCTCAATACGGAGGACGGTCTGGCACGCGCCATTGACCGTGACAATGTCCGTGTCGATGGTGTCGGCCGCTCCCGCCTCATCAGGGAGGTGACGAATCTGACCGGCCAGTTTTCCGTTGAGACCCAGGAGCGCGAGGATGTGGGACTTGATGGCGTGCACAGCACAGACGGCGATTTTACCGAACAGCAGTTATTCTCCGACTGGCTGGAAATTATGGAAATCCTGTATGCCGATCAGCCGGAACTGCTCCAGCAGATACGCTCCGATCCGTCCAATGACCAGTACTTCTATTTCAACGACCCGCTGGTAAGCGATCGGCCGCTGCACGAGCGTTTTCACAGGATGTACGGATTTCTGGAAGGCAACTCGCTGACCAGGGGAGACTCCCGCGCCATCACCAACCGTCCGGATACCGAAGGCCTGATCAATCCTGCCACGGTTCAGACTTCCAACTCCTACTTCCAGTATGAGATTCCGCTCAATCCGGCCGATGAATCTACCCTGCAAATCGGCAAAAACTACATTGTCGACAAAGTGGAAGGGGACCAGCCGACAGACCGCTGGTATCTGGTCCGAATCCCTCTCCGGGATCTTGCCCGGCAGATCGGCGCCATTGAGGACCTGGAACGCGTGCAGCACATCCGCTTCTGGATGAGCGGGTACCGAGAACCCTTAACCATGAGGTTTGCAACTTTCGAGCTGGTCGGAAACCAGTGGCGGGAGTTTGAGCAGCTTTCAATGGAAGGACATCCCAACACGTTGTTTGACATATCCACGATCAACATCGAGGAAAACTCGAACCGGCAGCCTATACCGTACCGCATTCCCAACGGTGCAATCCGCTCGGTACAGCGCGGACAGCAGGAAAACATCCTCGCCAATGAGCAGTCCCTTTCGCTGCGCGTGGAAGACCTGCGGTCGGGCGAATACCGCATGATCCAGCGGCTTTATCCCACCGGACTCAATCTGCTCAACTACTCAAACCTGCGCATGTTCGTGCATGGGGAGGGGTATGAGCGCCGGTCGGACGCGGAAGTGGTCATACGGCTTGGCAACGACCTGACCAACAACTACTACGAGTACCGCCAGCCGGTCACGCCCACCGACCCCACCTTCGATTTTACGCCGCTTGCACAAAATCCGGATGCATCGGTCCTCAGAAGTGAGACGGACCGCATCTGGCTTCCCGATTCCAACAGTGTAAACCTTGTGCTTGCTTCCATGAACGCCCTCAAACAGGCCCGGAACCTGGCCGGTGTGGATGAGAGCGAACTCTATGAGCGCACGGATCTGGTGCAGGATGCCCCTCCGGGCACGATCATCGCCATCAGGGGCAATCCGTCGCTGGAGCGGGTCCGGGAGATTGGCATCGGCATCAGGAATCCCCATCAGCTCGACCCCAATGGCAATAACAACGGCAATGGCAGCGGGACCACCTCCACCCGGACAGCTAACGCAGGGAAACCGTCACTGGATGCCGAATTCTGGGTGAACGAGCTGCGCGTCTCGGGATTTGATGACGAGAAGGGCTGGGCTGCCAGCATTCGATCAACCATACGGATGGCCGATGTGGCTACCGTGCAGGCCAATTACAGACGCCAGACGGATGGTTTCGGGCCACTGGATGCCAGTCTGGGCAACAGGCAGATGCGCGACGAATATTCCTACGACCTGTCCACCACGGTCTACATGCACCGTTTCCTGCCGGAGCGATACGGTTGGAATATCCCGGTTGCGGTTTCGGCCCGCCGCCTCCAGCAGACCCCGCGGTTCCTTGCGCGCGAAGGGGACATCCGGTTTTCGGATTTCCGTGATGCCGTGGAGGCCAGCGACCTCCCGCAGGAGGAGCAGGATCGTCAGATCCAGGCCATGCTCGATGAGATTCGCACTCAGCGCCAGAGCTACTCCATCAACTTGTCAAACGTATCCAAACGCAATTCGGAATCGGCTTTGCTACGCTACACCGTGGATAACATTACCCTGGGTTATACCTACAATATCAGCGAGGAAAGCAATCCAAGAACCGAGTTCCGCGACGCCTGGGACTATTCGGCGAACTTCAACTACCAGCTCAATATCCGGAATGTGAACATCGTGCGTCCGCTGCTGTTTCTGGAACCGGTACCCATACTTCGCTGGTTTGCCGGAACCGGCTTCACCTATGTACCGTCCCGAATCAGTTTCCAGAGCCGGCTGACCCGCCGGTACAGCGAAGAGCGCCAGCGCACCTTCACCGAACAAGCGTTTGACATGCGGCAGCAGCATACATTCAACGCCAGTGCGAACTTCTCGCTCAATTACAATTTCACCCAGTCCATTTCAATGACCTACTCCAACCAGATGCAGCTGAACCTGGAGTCCATTGGTGAGACTCGAAGAATTCCGGACGACGGATTTGAACTGCCTTTCGATCCGGGTGACGAGGAAATTGAGTTTCGGCTGGTTCCCACTTTCCAGGTGCTGGAAGACTGGATTTTCGACCCGGCAGTGAATCCGCGCCGCGACTCCTACGGGGAAAACTGGTCGGCATCGTGGCGTCCGCGACTGAACCAGATATCGGGGTTGGACTGGCTTACCTACTCCACCACGTTTCAGGGAAGCTTCCGCTGGCAGAACAGTCCGGAAGGGTCCGGGCTCGGCGCCAACCTGCAGAACTCTTTCAGCTTCAATCACAATCCGGAGCTGCGCACCCAGGCGCTCATGCAGAAAATTCCGTTGTATGACAACGCCCTTAAGGCGCATGAACAGGAGCGGCGCCAGCGGAATCAGGAACGAACCCGCAGGCGTAACAACGGTACGCCATCCGAGCGGACCATGGCCGACAATCTCCGTTACCATGCCCGCGGACTGCTGCTTGGCCTGCTCAGCATCCAGAACCTGAACGTGACATATAACAGGGGAGGGAGCTCCACGCAAAGCGGATATGCCGGACAGTCCCAGGTCTACTACATGTTCGGCAGCAGTGATGATGAGCATTTTTCACCGCCATTCGGGTACCGCATCGGCCTGATCAACCAGATCCCGGAAGACGAGATCATCAGCAATACCGATCCGACCAGGTCACTGAACCTCAGGGGCACCCAGACATTCCGGGATCAGCTGAACATACGATCTGGACTCAGGCCTTTCCCGGATATTCGCGTAACCCTGAGCTGGCAGACCAGCTGGGATGACACCAAGACCAGGACACAGACCCTGTTTTTCGCGGATTCAACCATCACTCAGCTGGAACACACGGGCAATATTTCTACCTCCGTCTGGGCCTTCGGGGGTGGATACGACCGGCTCTTTGAACTGCAGCTCGACCGCGCACTGGGCAGTGCCAGTGAACCGGGCGAGATCCGCGGCCTGGATCCGGGTGACATCCCTCTAACGCGGACCAGCCTCGAAAAAGATGTGAGACAGGCATATCTGGGGTTTGCATCAGGTACCATCGGAATCAGGGGATATTTGCCAGTTCCGCTTCCCGACTGGCAGATATCCTGGTCAGGTTGGGAGAAACGATTTGCATTCCTGGACCGGTACCTGCAGTCGGCCACCATCAACCACAGCTATCGGGGAACCTACCGTATGGGATGGCAGCTCAACCCTGACCGCGGCACCGAGATCAGCCAGTCGCTGGGTCCGTATACCTATGTTTTCGAACGCCCGGATTTCCGCAGCAGGTCCATCGACCTTCAGCGCGCCTTCTCTCCGCTGATCGGACTGCAGCTCAACTGGGCCAACAACCTGCGGACCCAGATCCAGTACAACCGGAGCAAATCCATCAACATCAGCCTGACTAACAACACTATCCGCGAGCGGCAGTCGCAGGGCCTTACTTCCACCATCGGCTACTCCAAGCGCGGTTTCCGTATCCCGTTCTTCCGCCAGCTCAACAATCAGATCGATTTCAGCCTCTCCATGAGCTACAGCGGTGATATCACCTACACTTACAGGCTCAGAGAGGATTTAGTGGATGTACTCCGCCAGCCACCGGGGGAGCGCGATTCCTACGTCCGGGCGCGTCCCGACGAACAGGGCAGCGCAACGCTTCAGATCCGTCCGTCCGTGAAATACCAGTTCTCAAGGAGCATCACTGCCGGACTGGAATACAGTTTCTCAAAGACCATGCCGAGATCGACGGGCGTTTTCCCGCGAACCGACCAGGATATCCGGTTCAACGTGCAGGTCTCCATCCGCTCGAATTGATGCGATGCCGCTGCCACTTGCGATCCGGCTAACCCTGCCCGGGGGTTTGATCATGCCGGCCGGGGTTTCGGGAATCGGCGTATCAGGACCAGTGACGCGGCGGCAAGCAGGAGACATATCCACCCGATCAAGTCTCCATGCCGCACATAAAAGGTGGTATGTTCGTAAACGGGTACGCTGTAGGTGAACTGATCGCGGGTCCAGTACGTGGTCT